>CBFGPU010000315.1:0-4506 GCA_965650715.1 uncultured Haloferula sp.
GGTTTCGCCGCGGTTGGCAGGATTCCCGCGCAGGAAGATAACGGCCTGCGACCACTGCTGCCGGTCGCGCAAGCTCATGGCGCGCGGCGGCGAACCGGGATGCTCCGCCATCACCTTGCTCATGGCACTGAGGCGCTGGCGCTGCTGATTGCCATCCTCCTGGTCCATGAGCTGCGAAATACGATTCACATCGTAGCTCAGCGGGCAGTTGTCCTTCGCGCCGAGCACGGCGAGTTCGCTCCCCTCCCCTGCCCCGAGCCATTCGGCGACCAAGGCATCGCAGAGTGCCTTGCGAGCTGGAGCATCGGCAGCGGCGTCCATGTCCGATGCCCACCGCTCGAGGCGGGGCGAGGCATTGCCGCTCCATGCCTGTTCATTGAGGAACTCGCGCCATGCGAGGATCGCGCGGGCACGCAGCTTGCCGCGCTTGAAGCCCTCGGCGGTGGCCTTGCCCTGATCCCAGTTTTCCTTCTTCGCGGTCCATGCGATATCGACGTAATTCGCGAAATTCTCCTTCGCGCGGACGTGATCGACGATCTTCTGCCGGGCCTCGCGGTCGATGTTTTCGAGTTTCGCGACTTCCTCCTGGTACCGGGCGAAAGCGCCTTCATCGGGCGGCTTGCCGATGACCGGCTTGTCGTCGGGCTCGTCGGTGTTCTCGAGGATCGAATAGACCGAGTAGTAGTCCCGCATGGTGATCGGGTCGGTCTTGTGATCGTGGCAGCGGGCGCAGGCGACGGTGCTGGAGAGGAAGCCGCGGGTGACCACATCGACGCGGTCGTCGATGGTTTCCACGGGGCCGTTGCGAAGGCCGACGGTGAGGAAGCCGAGTGCGGCGAGGTCGGGATGGTCCGGACGATCTGTCAGAAGATCCGCGGCGAGCTGCAGCTTCACGAAGCGGTCATAGGGCAGGTCCTCGTTGAAGGCTTTGATCAACCAATCGCGGTAGGTGTAGGCGAAGGGGTAGCGGTTGTCCTGGTCGAAATTGTAGCCGCGGGTATCGGCATAGCGCGCGACGTCCATCCAGTGGCGTGCCCAACGTTCGCCATAGGCGGGGCTGGCGAGGAGTTCATCGATGAGGGATTTCCATGTCGCGTCGTCGGGGGTGGACTCGATGCGGCGCAACTGGTCTTCCGAGGGTGGGAGGCCGGTGAGGGTGTAGGCGGCCCGCTCCAGCCATTGGCGCGGCGGGGCGAGCGGCGCGGGTTTCAGGTTCGCTGCCTGCCATGCTTGGGCAAGGAGGGCATCGACGGGATGGGCGGGGGCGGGAATGGCGGCCTTCACCGGCGGCATGTAGGCCCAGTGCTTGTCCGCGGCGAAGGCCGGGAAAGCGAGGGCGAGAATGACGATGGAAAGGCGCATGGATCGATAGGCGGGGACGGATTTTCCCGGTGAAATCTTTCACCGATGCGCAGGAGGATTGCGAGGGGGATGGTGGTTGATGCGGGCGCAGGAGGTGATGCCGGGCAGTTACCACGGATTGGACGGATTGGACGGATTTTGAAAGGACTCGGTCCTTTCGGCTGCTCGCGTCTTCCCTGAGGTCGCCATCCGGTGCTTCATCGCGGAATTCCCCACCCGAAACGACCGAGTCGTTCCGCTACGGAGGCGAATTCGGGACTCAACCTGATCTTCACGGCAGCAGGGCTGCCTGCCGAAAGCGGCAGCAGGCTGCCGCAGTCCAAGGCGGCTGCGCCGCCAAAAGGGGGAGATGTTTATTTGGGGCTCGGGTCCTCGATCGCGCTGACCTTCAAGGAGGCGACGGAGAGGGATGCGCCGGGTCCGGCACCGATGCGGACTTGGTCGAGATTCAGGCCGGGGAGAAGCTTCGAGCGGACCAAGGGTGATTCACCGGGTTGCGCGCCCTCGTGGAGTTCCACGGTGCCATCGCGGCGGTCGTAGCGGAGGGTCATCTTACGCGGGCCGGTGACGTGCGTGATCGGGACGAGGGGAACGAGGCTGCGTTTCACATCGAGCGACCAGGTTTCCTCCGGACCGAAACTATCGCCGAAGAAGCAGACTTCGTATCCTTCCTGATAGAGGCTGAAGCCGGCCCAGCTTGGAGAGTGGAAGGGCAAGGTGCTACTCCCGGCAACGGTCTCGACGGTGACGAGGAGGATGGGGCGGGCCGCGGAGAGGCCATCCGCGGGGAGCCAGAAGAAGGTTTCGAAGTCGCTGCCTTCGAGATGGCTCGCGGTGATGACGGGAGCGCCTTTTTCGAGTCGCCAGTGGCTTGCGCCGATCTGCGGGCGGCGGCCGGTTTCCATGGTGCCGCTGTCGAAGCGGTCTTCGAGAAGGATGCGGACTTCCGGTGTGAGCGAGGCGAAGTCGTTTTCACGGGCGGGCATGCGGTTGAGGGTGCCGTCGCTAGCGACGCTCGCGGCCTCGCCGGATTTCAGGGTGGCGGTGGCGCTGCCGGTCACGGCCTGCAGGGCGACTTCGCCTTTGAAGACGTGGAGTTCATCGGCCATTCCGGGGCGGCTGAGGACGCCGAAGCCGGAATCGCGGCCGGTCGCGACGAGCGAGGCGGACTTCACGGTGAGGTCCCCGGTATCCCCGGGGACTTGGAAGCGGGCCCGGCCGTTCTCGATGCGGAGATTCCGGTCCGACTCGTAAATGACGGCGGCGGGGGCCTCGATGACGGCGACGACCTTGTGGGGCAGATTCAGGCGGGCCCAGCCGCGTTCCACGGAAAGCCGCGAGCCGGGCGAGAAGCCCGCGCCATCGAGCATCGGGCGGCCATCGATGGCGGCGAGGGCATCCGCGGAGAGGGAGGAACCGGCGACGAGGGCTCCGGCACCGGCCGGGCGGGTGAGCTTCCACGCGGCGAGGCCGACCGCGGCCACGGCCACGGCGGCGAGAAGCGGCATGAACCAGCGGGGGAGGCGGCTCACGGGCGGGACGGAGTCGCCGATCGATTGGCGGCCCTCGAATTCCTCGCAAAGGGAGTGGTGGAGAAGGGCGTGCTCGCGGTAAAGGGCGAGCAGCTCCGGTTCCGCGGCGAGGCGGCGCTGCAGGCTATTGAATTCGCCTTCGCCGAGGGCGCCATCGAATGCGGCGGCGACGAGTTGGTGGTCGGAGAGTCTCATGGAAGCGGGAGGCCTTGTTCCTGGAAGCGGCGTTCGATGCACTTGCGGAGGGCCGCGCGGAGATTGAAAAGGGTGGCCTTCAGGGTCCCCGCGCTGCGGTTGATCAGCTTGGCGTAGTCGTTGAGGGGTGCGCCGCTGGAGTAGCGGTGGTGGAGGAGTTCGCGGTCCTTCGGGCGGAGCTTTTCGAGGCAATGGCCGAGGGCCTGGTGGCGGCCTTCGAGCTCGCCGGGATCCGCTTCCAGCGCGGGGGAGATCCGCTCCACCAGTTCGTCGTCGAAAATCAGCCAGCCCTTGGAAGCGAGGCGGCGGCGGTGGTTCATGAGGTGGTAGCGGATGACCTGGAAGGACCAGGCCTTGAAGCTGCTGCCAGGCTCGAACTGCTCGCGCTTTTGCCAGAGGATGATGTTCACCTCCTGGAGCAGGTCGCGGGCGGCGGATGAACCGGGCATGAGAGCACGGATGAAGGCGAGCATGGCCGTCTGGTGATCGGTCAGCTCGCGGACAAAGGTCTCGGAAGCCTCGGGCGCAGCCGGGTTCGGGGCAGGGTCCATGCTCTCCACTAGAGGGGATGTCGCGCCGCCTTGAAAGGTTTAGATTCGCCGGGCAGTTCCCCTCCCCGCTTTCCCACTGGGAATCCTGAAAAGCCTGCTTACATTTCCGCCATGCCCAGCAAGAAGGACATCCTGGACCTCCATTTCATGGACGCCCGCTACAAGTTGATCGATCTGGCGGCCTTCCTCGACCGGGTGGAGCGCCACCCCGGGGAGGCGGATTTCCGCTTGGCGGGGCTGAAGAAAGCGCTCCCCATCCTGCTCTCCGACCAGCCGGGACGGGCGAAGGCGGTGCTGGAGGCGCTGTCGGATCACTCGACGGAACCGGCGGAGAAGGCGACGATCCAGTTTGCGTACGGGGCGCCGCAGGGATGAAGAAATCACCAATCACAAATCTTTAAATCACAAATCGGACTGCGGCCTTCGGCCGGTGGTTTTGATCGGTTCTCCGATCCCTTTCGCTTCACGCTATGAAATATATCGAGCCCCATGCCCACATGGTCAGCCGGACGACGGACGACTATGAGAAGCTCGCCCTGGCCGGTTGTGCGGCACTGTGCGAACCGGCGTTCTGGGCCGGTTTCGACCGGTCGTCGCCTGCCGGATTTTACGACTACTACCGGCAGCTCACGGAGTACGAGCCGAAGCGGGCGGCGCGGTATGGCATTCCCCATTTCTGCTGGTTGTGCATCAACCCGAAGGAAGCGGAGGACGCGGGATTCGCGCGCGAGGTGATGGCGATCATCCCGGAATTCCTGGACAAGCCGACGGTGCTGGGAATCGGGGAGATCGGGCTCAACAAGAACACGAAAAGCGAGCTGGCGATCTTCGAGGAGCACGTGCAGCTCGCCCTCGACCGGAATCTG
>CBFGPU010000316.1:0-4502 GCA_965650715.1 uncultured Haloferula sp.
TTTGACGGAGGCGCGGAGCCTTCAGTCAGGAGAGTAGTGCTTCCCGATCACCGTGTTGTTGTACAGGGTCAGGAAGATCCCCTCGCAGTTGGGTTCGCGCGCTCCCTCCGGGTTCATGAAGAAATAGAAACGGCCCTCCTGCTCGAAGAGTTCCGGAGATTCGCGAGGACCATCGGCGGGATAGTGGCGGTCCCTCAAGGCGATCACCTGTGCGCGGCTCATGCCGGGCGAGATGTCGCTATAGAAGCGTTGATAGGCGCGGAAGCGGGGGTCGAGGATGCCGGGGTTCAGAATCGAGATGCCGGTGGCACCGAGCAATAGCAGCGCCGAGGCAAACCCGGAGGTGATCCGGACGGCAAGGCGCTTTTTGCGGAAGGGAACAATGGCCGCGATGATGGCGAGGAGGAGGCTGCCGCTCACAAGCAGCGGGCCGAATTCCCGGAGATGGTCGGCGAAGATTGAGTTCATGGCACGCGGGTTACTTCTGACGGCGGCGGGTGAGCATTGCGGCGGCGGAGATCATCACCAGCAGCAGCGAAGAAGGTTCCGGCACGCCCGGGATCTGCGGGGTATCCGCGGCGCTGACCGGCTCCAGCCCGTGTTGCTTGTACTGTTCCATCGTCTCCAGCACCACGGCGCCCGAGACGCTGGTGACAAGCTGGTACTTCGCGGCTGTCGCGGGTTTATCGATCTCCGGAAGCATTGAGCGCTTCGACTCGACCGATTCGATCGCCCAGTGGCGGGCGAGATGATCCCAGACCGGGTTGCCGAGCTCGGAGGGGGGCTGCGGGCTGCGCTTCCAGTTCCAAGCCATCTCGTCGTGTTCCATGCACAGTAGCCTGAGGAGTTCGCTGAAATCCTTCCGCGGGTTGAACAAGGCCGGGCCGCGGCGGAGAGCACCGCTGCTCTGCAACGCTTCCGCGAGGCGGTTCGGACCATTCTCCGCCATCACCGTATGGATCACCGGTTGACGCGTCCCGCGCTCGATCAATTGCAACAGCGCTTCCGGCTGCGAGAGACCCGCGGCCTGCGGGCCGTGCAGCCAGACGATCTCGCCGATCTCTCCCGACTTCGCCATGCGGACGGCTTCGCGCAACGCGGGTTCGTTGTCCCGGCCGCCGGTGAATTCATGTGCCTCCAGGTCCGCCACCTTCACCGCTGTCGCCTTGTCATCGGCCAGCAGGATATGGAAGGCATCCGCGGGGAAGTCATTCTTGAGACTTTCCAGCAGCCACGGCTTGGCCTTCTCCATCGATGCGGAGCCATCGATCACGAGCAGGAGTTCCGATGGCGACACCCGGTTCAGCTTCGGCTCGCGGATGAGGTAGCGCTCGTAGGCGGCTGCGAACTTGTCCTCGCACCACACCGCGGCGGGCATGGCGGCGACCTCCATCCTCACCGCCGTCGCGCCCGCCATCGCGGCATCGGGCTTCAAACTCGCGGACATCGAGAAGCCCGGGCCGTCGCGCACCGCATCGCGCGATTCGATGCCCGTGGAGGCGAGGCTGAACCCGGCATCCGCCTGCAGCCATACCGAATGTTCGAGCGTGTCCATGGTGCCGAAGTTCCGCTCGAGGATGCGCGGCAGTTCCCACTGCCCGTGGTCGAGCGGGGCGGTGATGCCGAAGCGGATCTTCATCTCGCCATTCGCGGGCACCGGGAAGCATTGCACCAGGATGGTGTCGGGACCGGACATCGTCACCAGTACTGGATCGCGGCGTTGAACCACCGCCACGGATTTGTAAGCGGCTTTCACCTTGGACACCGAGTTGAAGGCGGCCTCGCGCGGCTCGCCGTTTACCCACAGCGTCAGCCGCGAGACCCTTCCGCCGCGCGGCATGAGCACCTGGCAGCGCGCTTCCTTCGCCTGCAAGCCGGAGTTCTTGAAGACCATCGTCCACTCCCCGTATCCGAGCTGCGAGCGGGCATCCAGATGACCGTCGAAGCGGCTCTCCGACATGTCGAGGTCCTTGACTCGGATTGCAACTTGGTCGCCACCCAGATGCGAATCGAACTCCACCTCGTTGAAGGGATTTCCGCCACGGCCGAGGGTTCCGGGGCGCACGAGGCGCGGCGGCTTCTGCGCATTGAAGGACTCGCCCGTCACGCGGAAGTAAACCTGCTGCGCGAGATCCGCGTTGAAGGCCCAGCGATTCTCAAGGTTGAAGAGTTGTGCCGGTCCGTTCCAGCCCTGCGCGATCCAGCCGGAGATGTCGGTAGGTGTGAAGCCGCCGCCGCGACCTCCCTCGTAGCAGGCGAGCAGTAAGGTCCGCTTCGAGTGGAAGCTGCGCAGGCGTTCGATAGCCTCCGCTTTTTCCTCTCCGTCGCCCTTGGCCGCCGCCAGATTCGCCCGCGTCCACAGGGCCGGTCCTTCCAGCAGAAGCAGCGAGAGCAGCGCGATGCCGATGCCTGCCAATCGTCCCCGGCGATACTTCCGACCGTCCGATGATCGTCCGCCCGCGGCCCTGGAAATCCGCCAGGTGAGGATTCCCGCAATAACCGGCGTGAGCGAGAGAAAGCCCAGGCCGAGGTAAATCACCGCGAGCGCGGAAAGGGGGATCAGTGGCACGAAGAGCAGCGCATAGAAGCACGCGATCACCAGGGCGAAACCTGCCGCTACGCCCTTCCAGCGCTCCGATCCGCGCGGCCCATCCTTGAGCAGCCACCAGTTGATCAGCGGCACCGCCAGCACGGCCAGCGCGTGCCACCAGGTCGCCAGCGGATCGAAGAAGACACTGCCGCAGAAGACCGCAGCCAGTTCGAAGAGACTCACCAGAAGCGGAAGGATCACACCCCACACCCACGCCCCCTTCGGCTGCCAGGACGGAGGAGGCGCGCTGTGTTTCTCTTCCGGCGCGAGCACCGCTCCTGGCTTGTAGGGCATGGACGCGCGGTAGCCGGCATCGAGGTTCCCCAGGATGCCTTCGAGCTGCATCAGCCCGACGTTCCCGCCGGACAGCTTCTCGGCCTCCTCGTGGATGTGACTGCGGAGGTCGGCCTTCAATTCCTCGGCGTCTTCTCCGCTGAATCCTTCCCGCCGCACCCGCTCGTCGAGATACTCGGTCAATCTTTGCTCGGCCTGGTTCGTCCACGTTTTCATGGGGAGACTTGGGGTTTGGCTTTCCGGGAATCCGCCGGCGGTCGCGGGAGTTGAGGTGAAGGCGTGGTAAATTCGCCGAGGCCCGCAACGCCCTTCGCCATGTCGGCGAAATAGGACTGCATTTCCTCGCCCAGCGCGCTGCCCGCGGGCGTGAGGCGATAGTACTTGCGCGCCGGACCTTCGGTGGATTCCTCCAGGCGCGTGGTGACCAGCCCTTGCTTCTTGAGGCGCGAGAGCAGGGGATAGATCGAGCCTTCCGCCACGCCGATGCCGGGGATTGCGACGAGGGCCTTCACCAGCGCGTAGCCGTAGCACTCCCCCTCGCCGAGGGCCTTGAGAATGCACAGGTCGAGCACGCCCTTGCGCATCTGGACGGTCCAGTTCTCGAAGAGTTCCCTGGCCGTGGGATCGAGGGCGCTCATGGCTGGTCCTTGAATTCCGCAGGGAGGTAGGGCGGGGGGCCCTCCGAATGACCCTGCGTGAGATCGAAAGTCCTCGGCTGGCCATCGCCGCCGTCCAGGTAAAGCGTGTTGCTGTCGCCGCTGAAACGCAGCGTGCAGTCCGACCAATGGCTCGCCTCGTGGTCGATGTAGAACGACTTCCACCCTCCGCCGGGCTTCCGGGCGTGGAGTCGGACGGTGTACCACTCGAAGCCCCAGCCGTTCCAAGTCTGGCTGACCACCGCTTGGGTGCCGTCGGGAGCGGCGCGATGGGCCACGATCCCGCTTTGATAGGGACGCACCTCAAATACGACTGCCAGGGCGATGATGAGAGCGAAAGCCTGCATTCCTCCAAATCCACTACCTTGCATCGCAAGGTAGATGCAAGGAGAAACTTCTCTACGGTTGCCGGAATGGCCGGGGGACCTATGGTGCGGCCCCCTTTCGAATGATCATGGCCATCGAACGCATTCTCACCCATCCCGGCGGCGCGCATAAGGACGAGTTCCTCGCCTGCAGCCTGCTGGTAGCGGTTCATGGCGTGGAAGTCGTCCGCCGCGAACCGACCGCGGAAGACTTGGCGGACCCTGCCACGGCGGTGATCGATGTAGGCGGCGAGCACGATCCGGCGAAGAGCAATTTCGACCACCATCAATTTCCAGCCGACCATCCGCCGGTGTGTTCGCTCAGCCTGGTGCTCCGGCATCTCGGCATCTACGAGGATGCCCGTAGTTTCTGCGATTGGCTGGAGCCCGCCGAGTGGTTCGACACCCGCGGTCCGAATGTGACCGCCAAATGGCTCGGAACCGACCGGGCTACCCTGGCGAAGCTGAACTCGCCGGTGGATGTGACCTTGCTCCGCCGCTTCGCGAAATCCGCGCGTCTCGGGCCCGGGGATGTTCTGTGGGAGATGATGCGCTATATCGGGGAAGACCTGATCGAGTTCGTTCGTTCGCTCCGGC
>CBFGPU010000317.1:0-4498 GCA_965650715.1 uncultured Haloferula sp.
GACCGTGGTCGCCACCGGCACCACCGGCACGTGGACCGACTCCACGCCACCATCCGGAAAGGCCTTCTACCGCGTCGTGCTGACGACGCCTTGACAAGCTTCCTGGCCAAGCGGTTCGAACGGGCATCCGGGAAACCGGGTGCCCGTTTTCCTTTTGCTCCCGTTGCGGAACGACGCGCTCGTTCCGGCACGAAGGGGGAGTGAAGAAGAGCACGGAACACCCCAACGAAAAAGCGGCGGTCCATGACCGCCGCCCCATCGAACGCGAACTCGATGTAAATCGTTCGCCTACCTCTTCTTCGCGGCGTCGAGCTTCTCGCGGACCTTGTCGGAGAGCTCGTTGTAGAGCGTCTCATCGTTCTTGAGTGCCTCCTTGGCGGCATCGCGTCCCTGGGCAAGCTGGGTGCCATTGTAGGCAAACCAGGAACCGCGCTTCTGGATCAAGTCCATCTCCAGCGCCAGGTCGAGCAGCGAGCCGACCGAGGAAATGCCCTCGTTATACATGATGTCGAACTCGCACTCCGCGAAGGGCGGCGCGACCTTGTTCTTCACCACCTTGATCTTCGTCCGGCTGCCTTGGGCGGAGCCGTCCGTCGCCTTGATCTGGCCGATCCGGCGGATGTCGATGCGGACGGAGGCGAAGAACTTCAGCGCCCGGCCGCCGGGAGTGGTTTCCGGATTGCCGAACATCACCCCGATCTTCTCGCGGATCTGGTTGGTGAAAATGCATACCGTGCGCGCCTTCGAAATGAAGCTCGTCAGCTTGCGCATCGCCGCGCTCATCAGGCGCGCCTGGGCACCCACCGTGGAGTCGCCGATCTCGCCATCGAGTTCCTGCTTCGTGACCAGCGCGGCCACCGAGTCGAGCACGATCACGTCGATCGCATTCGACCTTACCAGCGCCTCGCAGATTTGAAGGGCTTCCTCACCGGAAGACGGCTGCGAAACCAGCAGGTCGTCCAGATTCACGCCCAGCATCTTCGCATACTGCGGGTCCAGCGCGTGCTCCACGTCGATGAATGCGGCCAGTCCGCCCTTCTTCTGCGCCTGCGCGATCGCCGTCAGCGTCAGCGTCGTCTTGCCCGAGGACTCCGGACCGAAGACCTCGATGATCCGGCCGCGGGGGAAGCCGCCCACGCCCAGCGCCCGGTCGATCAGCAGGTTCCCGGTCGGGATCACATCCACGTCCACGCGGTGGCCGTCGCCCATCCGCATGATCGCCGCCTCCCCGAATTCCTTCTGGATGCTGGAAATCGCCAGATCGAGGTTGCGTTTGCGGGCATCGGCGAGCTTGTCGGAAGGATCATCGGATGTTTTGGCCATAATTCAGTCTAGTTGGGATGCCCGAACTGTTAGTCTACAACCCGCCGGGCCGTCAAACCAAAAAGATGTTCACGCGAACAAAAATGAGCCCTGCCTCATTGCGGGACGTGGCACAAAAAAAGCCCCACGGGTGGAACCCGCGGGGCTGAAATTTTGAAGCAACTGCTTATTTCTCAGTCTCTTCCTTCTTCTCTTCTTCGGGAGCTTCTTCTTTTTCACCTTCGCCACCGGCCTTCGCCTGTTCAAGCTGGGCCTTGAAGCCGTCGAGCTGGCCGGCCAATTCGCTGTCGGGGGCCGCCGACTTCGCCTCGTCGAGGAACTTGAGCGCCTCGTCGAACTTTCCGCTGTTGGCCAGGATGCTGACCTTCATCAGCAGCACCTTCTGCTTGTTCTCACCCTCGAACTTGCCGTCCGCGAGCGTCTTTTCGACATAAGCCAAGGCACCTTCCATATCCTGCTTCTGGCCGAATTCCTGTAGCCCCTTCTCGAATTCCGCCATCTGGGCCTTCGCCTCCAGCTTCTTGACGAAACCGGTCTCGTCTTTTGGATCGGCTTCCTTGATCTGCGAAACCACGGTCGGGTAGAAATTCGAAACCGCGGTGTCCGGCAGTTCTCCCAGCGCAGCCACCAGCGCCTTTGCCTTTTCGACCCCTTCGGACTTCTCCGCCTTCTCCAGCGAAACCTTCATGGTTTCACCCTGGGTCCGCAGTTCGTCGAGATGCTTCACGTATTCCGTCGGGCCGCCGGGCTGGAAGCCGGTGTAGGCGTAAGGTTTGCCGCCCGCATCGGTCAGGATGATCGTCGGAAAACCTTCCACGCCGTATTCGTTCACGAGCTTCTGGTTGCGCTCGCGATCCGCCTCCGACTGCTTCTCGACGTTTTCCGGCTGGCGCGGGAAATCGAGCTCCACCAGCACGAACTTGTCCTTGGTCAGGTTGCGGAATTCCTCCTTCGACAGGACCTGCGCCGTCAGCGCCTTGCAGGGCGGGCACCAGTCGGAGCCGGTGAAATCGATCAAGAGATCTTTCTTTTCCTCGGCCGCCTGCTTCTTGGCGGCTTCGAAGTCGTGGGTCCACCCTTCGCCGCCGGCAAAAGCGGAGTTAAGGCCGAGGGATGCGGCGAACGCGGCCGCGAACAGGTGTCTGGTTTTCATGGTGATGCAGGTGCTAATCGCCTGAAGGGCTAAAGGACGACGCTACAGCGCCTCAGGCTAGGAGTTTTCTCCAAAATATTTAACCGCTAAGGGAAATACGGATTTGGGCCGAACCGGCACGCATTTCCCTCTCCGCTCTCCCTCTGGAAAGCGCCTTTCTCACCTCGGGGGACCGTGCTCTTTTTCACTCCCCCTTCGGCTCGTGCGGATGCTTCATCTCGTGCATCTCGTGGAGCCGCTGCTGCTCGCGGAAAAGCTCCTCGGCCTTGTGCTTCTTCTGCATCTCGTGCTGGGCCTGGAGTTTCCGCTTCGCTTTTGGATTCTTGTCGCCCATGGCTTTGGGAATGGCGGGTTGCCGCCTCGGGTGGCAGGCATGGCGACGGCGGGGGATCGCCAGCCCGAATGAAATGATTCACCTGCAATTTCACCCGGTCCCCCGACTCCGCCACCGGAAAATTTCCCTACCACGCCCTCTCTCCCCGGGCGTCGTAGGGCAGCCAGAGGAGCGCGACGGAGTCGACGGACACATTCGCCTTGGTCGGTTTGACGCTCTCGGTCTCCAAGGGCAGCGACACGGGATCGTAGCTGCGGGTGAGCTGGTCGATCCCTGCCTGCAATTCCTTCTCGATCGCGGCAATATCCTCCTGCACCGCCTCGACCTTGTCTTCGGCAGCGCTCACGTCCTGACGTTGTTTGTAGGCGGAGGTGCCCTTGGAGAGGAGCGATCCGCCGCGGCCTTTCCGGCCGAGCAACCCGCCGAGCAAGCCGCCCAGGATGGAAGCCCCTGCCTGCACCATGGCCCCTTGTGATTCCGCCTTCTGCCGGGCCAGGCCTGCTTCCGCGGTCTGGAGGCGGTTCTGCAGGGTATCGAGCTTCTTGCCGGCGGCGGTGCGGAGCTTTTCCACCGCCGCGTCCCGCGCTTCCCGGGCTTGCTGGGTCAGGCGCGCGCGGAATTCCGCTTCCGACTCGCCGAGCTGGGAGTAGGCCTTCAATGCGGCGCAGGAGAAGATGTCCGCCCGTTCGTTCCGGTAGAGCCACTCCGCGAAATCCTTCTCCACCTGCTTGTAGTTCGCCGCATTCATGGCGAAGCCGGGCAGGGGCGCGAAGCCGGCAGCATCCGCCGGGTCCGATCCAAGTTCCTCCGGCTTGAGCGGGGGCGGCAGGTCGCGCTCCCAATCGATCGCCTCGGGCAAGATGGCGTTCACCTTCCGCACCTTGCGGCTGCCATCCACGCCGGTTTTGGCGGAGCTAAAATGGACCGTCCCCACGCGAAGGAGATGCGGCCGGTAAACCACATCGGAAGCGTCGCCCGCAGGCGGCGCGAATTTCTCCACGATCCCTGCTCCCAAGAGCGGGCGGCTCGCGGGCTTGGCGGTTCCGGCCGCCATGCCGGGCATCGCCATGGGATTGGCCGCCGCCGCTTGGGGAGCCGCCCCGCCGCCGAAGGCCGCGCGCTTCGGGTCCATCAGGGCCTTGATGCTGGTGCGGGTGAGGGGACCGGTCAGGTAGCTCATCACCCAGCGCACATGGAAGAGCACCGGATGGTCCTCGTGCACGTTGTTCATCAGGAAGACCCGGTTCCCGAGGCCGGACAGCAGCCTCTCCATTTCCGAGCGGTCGAACTTCGCGTCCTGTGCGCCCGCGGCACCTTCCAGGCCATCGAGCACCCGCAGCTTGTCGCGCTCGGTCTGCAAGCGGCCGAGGAACCAGGTACCGATGTTCGAAAGCGCCTTGTAGTCGAGGTCCACCGGGTTCTGTGTGGCCAGCAGGCAACCGAGCCCGAAGGCGCGCGCCTGTTTCAACAAGGTCATCATCGGCCGCTTGCTCGGCGGATTCGCGCTCGGCGGCAGGTAGCCGTAGATCTCGTCCATGTAGAGCAGCGCCCGCAGCGAGGTGGTGCCGCTCTGCGAGCGCATCCAGCCGAGCGTCTGGTTCAGCAGCAGGCTCACGAAGAACATCCGCTCGGCATCGCCGAGGTGGGCGATGGAGAAGATGGAAACCCTGGGCTTCCCCTCCGCCGTA
>CBFGPU010000318.1:0-4478 GCA_965650715.1 uncultured Haloferula sp.
GAAACTTCATCGATATCGCCGCTTCCGGCGGTGGCTGGGCCGGATTGGATATGGGTTCGGGTGCCAGTGCGGTGATCACGGGCGTGAGGTATTGCCCCCGCAAGAATTTTGCCAACGCCATGATCGGCGGCCGATTCCAAGCCTCGAATACGGCCGACTTCAGCAGCGGTGTGATCGATTTGTTCACCATCACTTCAGCACCGCCGACAGGGGTGCTCACTTTCCAGACCGTCAACAGCGGCTCGGCCTACCGCTATGTCCGCTACATCCAGCCCGGGAACGGCTGGAACACGGCGGCGGAGGTGCAATTCCTCGGAACGGTCACGGGTCAGAGCGTCCCGGCCACGCCGGTCGTGGCCGCCACCTTGGTCGACGGGGTCAAGATCGACCTCTCATGGGAGGACGTCCCGGGCGCGAGAGGCTATCGGATCAAACGTTCCGCCACTCCCGGCGGCCCCTACGTCACTTGGGGGGACGTCAATACTGGCTATTCCCGGAAGACAGGGTTCACCGATATCGAGACCGAGCTTGGCTCGAGCTATCATTATGTCGTCACCGCCTACAACCAGATCGGCGAAAGCACCGCTTCCGCCGAGATCCCGGTGCCAACGCTGCCGACGGGTCCCCGGTTGACGACTCATCTCGAGATGAGCGGCAACGTGGCCGATAGCTCGGGGTACAATTTCCAAGCCACCACATTCGGCGCCCCCGAATTCCCCACGGGCTACGTCGGCTCCGCCATCGGACTGGACGGCATCGATGACTTCGTATCGTTGCCCCGCCAGGTGGCCGACTCCGACGACATCACGGTCGCGGCCTGGGTCAAGTGGGGCGGCGGCGCTCCCTGGCAGCGGATTTTCGACTTCGGCACGGGCACCGGGGCGTATCTCTATCTCACCCCGAGCAGCGCGAACGGCAGCTTGCGTTTCGGGATCAAAAACGGCGGCGAACAATTCGTCGAGGCGCCCGGGCTTGCCGCGGGAACGTGGACGCACGTGGCGGTGACGCTCAGCGGCGGCACCGCAACGCTGTATGTGAACGGCTCTCCGGCCGCTTCGAATCCCGCCGTGACCATCAAACCCTCGGACTTCAAACCCTGGGCCAATTTCATCGGCAAGAGCCAGTGGGGCGGTGATCCTCTCTTCAACGGCCGCATCGACGAGTTCCGCGTCTACAATCACGCCTTGTCGGTGGGGGGGGTGGCCGCCTTGGCCGCTCAGGCCTCCGAGACAACACCGCCCGCGGCTCCCTCGGGACTGAACGCGACCATCGGCGACAAAGCCGTCCATCTCGACTGGGCGGACAACGGCGAGCCGGACTTCGCTTCCTACACCGTCCGCCGCTCGACCCTGAGCGGTAGCGGCTACAGCGTGATCGCTTCGGGCCTGACCGCGAGCTCTTACATCGACAACAATGTGTCGAACGGCGTCACCTATTTCTACTTCGTGACCGCCGTGGATGCGAGCGGCGGTGAATCGGCGGACAGCGCCCTCGTTTCCGGCGTTCCCCAAGGGATACCGCTCCTCCACTATGCAATGGAAGGCGACACGCTCGACAACTCGGGCAACGGCAACAACGCGATCGTGACCGGCTCGCCGGGGTACGTCGCGGGTTCCATCGGTCAGGCGATCGATCTCAACGGCTCGACCGATCACCTCCGGATTCCGTCCGGATTGATTGGCCCGGTGGATCGCATGACCATCGCCGCGTGGGTCAACTGGGATGGCGGCGGCAATTGGCAGCGCATCTTCGATTTCGGCGACAGCACGAGCCGGTATCTATTCCTCTCGCCCAAATCGGGTGCCGGCACGATGCGGTTCGCGTTCAACAACGGCAAGGGCGAGCAGGTCGCCGACGCGCCCTCACCCGCGATCGGCACATGGGTTCACGTGGCCGTGACGCTCAGTGGCGACACTTCGACGCTCTACGTGGACGGCTCGCCGGTGGCGACCAAGGTTGCCGCCATCAATCCGACCGGCTTCGACTTCAGGCCTGTGAACAACTACATCGGCAAGAGCCAGTTCGCCGACCCGTTGTTTAACGGCCGGATCGATGACTTCCGGATCTACAACTACCCGCTGACGGCCTCGCAGGTGAACGACGTCAAAAACGGCGGCTCTCCCGGCGACGACACCACGCCACCCGCAGCACCCACGGACCTGACGGCCACGGCAGACGACACCAGCATCTCGCTCGACTGGGCCGACAACGGCGAGCACGACCTCGCCTCCTACAGCGTCTACCGCTCCACCACCAGCGGCAGCGGCTACGCTCGCATCGCCAGCGACCTGACCACCAGCGCCTACACCGATGCCGCTGTCTCCGACGGCGTCACCCATTACTATATCGTGACCGCGGTGGACACCGCGGCCAACGAGTCCGCATACAGCGCGGAGGTTTCCGCCCATTCAACCGCCCTGGAGCTCCATCTCAAGTTTGACGAAACTTCAGGTGCGCTCGCCGCAGACTCAAGCGGCAACGACTTCCATGCGACGTTGGTCAACGGTCCGGCCTTCGGCCCGGGCAGAATCGACAACAGCCTCGGCTTGATCCCGGCTTCTTCCCAATATGCCACGCTTCCGTCCGGCATCGTGGCCGGTCTGAACGACTTCACCATCTCAAGCTGGCTCAAGGTGAATGCCTTCGCGACCTGGCAGCGTGTATTCGACTTCGGCTCCGGGACAAACAACTACATGTTCCTCACCACTCAATATACGGGCGTTGCGGGCAACGCCGCAAAGCTGCGCTTTGGCATCCGGACTCCCTCCGTCAACGAGCAAAACGTAAGCGGTACCGGCATCGCTCTCTCCGCCGGCGTCTGGAACCACGTCGCCATCACCCGCTCGGGCAACACCGTCTCCCTCTACGTCAACGGCGCTTTTGCGGGTTCGGGAAACATTACGCTCAACCCTGCCGATCTAGGCGTGACGACCCTGAACTATCTCGGCAGATCGCAGTTCAACGATCCATATCTCAACGGAGCGATCGATGATTTCCGTCTCTACAGACGGGCGGTAAGCGCGTCCGAAATCTCGGCGCTGGCGTCACCGCTTGGGGCTCCGCAAAACCTCGCCGTCTCCGCCGGATCGCTCTCGCTCGACCTCACGTGGGATGCCGTTCCCAGCGCCACGCGCTACACGGTGAAATACGCAACCAACAGCGGCGGCCCCTATGTGCTCCTCACTTCCGGCCATTCCCCCACCAACTACTTCCATTCCGGCCTTACCTACGGCACGACCTACTACTACATCGTCTCCGCTACCAACGCCTTTTACGAGAGCCCTTTCTCGGTCGAAACCGGCGGTACCCCCGGGCCCCCCGCTCAGGAGCCCGTCACCGACACCCGGACTATCACGACGGCATTCGTTTTGATTGCGGCCACCAATGAGATCCCGGCGACTGCCAGGCTCACCACCGCCACCTCGGTCCTCGGCCGCACCTATCAACTCCAAACCCGCACCGATCTCACTGCCGGCCAGTGGACTGATGTCGGCGGATCCGTCCCGGGCGACGGGAATCCCATCACGTTCGATGCTCCCTACGACCCCGACGAACCCCGCCGCTTCTACCGCGTCCTCATCGCCCCCTGATTTGTTCTGGAGGAAGGGCGCGGGGGGCATCCCTCCGGTTGGGCGGGGTGGCGGTTCGCAGAAAACCGGACTCATGTCCTGTTAGGTCGTCCTGATACGTATCAGAGGATGGTCCATTGAATGCCGGGATGGGGAGGTGCCAAGACTCCCGCGGCCGGAATTGAACCCCAACTTGCGGTTCCGCTGCCGTTTCTTCCCATGAAAACCCACCACTCCTTTCTCGTGTGCGGTACCGCCACGATTCTACTCTCCGTTCATTCGTCCCCGGCCGCCGTCGCGACTTGGGATGGATCCATCGATGGCAACTGGACGAGTGCCGCGACCGGCGACAGCAACTGGACCGGCGGTGCCGGCACGGATGGCCTGGCGATCGCGGGCGACTCGCTGGTATTCACCTCCGCCACCGGCTTGGGCGGGACTACGCTGAACAACAACAATGCAGCGAACACCAGCTTCGCGGGCATCACCTTCGATGCGGGAGCACCGGGCTACACGATCAACGGCAATGCGATCACCCTCGCGGGCAATCTCGTCAACAACTCGACCAGCCTCCAGACGATCACCACCGGGCTGACCTACACGGGCTTGCGACAGGTGAACACCGCGGCGGGCAACATCGAGCTGGGCGGCGTGCTGTCCGGGACCGGAGGGGTCTTCCAGAAGCTCGGTACCGGGACCCTGCGCCTGACCGGCTCCGGGACCATAGGCACCGCGACGAGCGGTACCGGCACCAGCACGATCTTCCCCCTGGATCTCCGCGAGGGCAATATCACGATCGACACGGCGGGAGCCTATGCCGTGACCGGCGAGGCGGCGATCGGCTCGAATGTCGCCGCCGGCGCCGGAGGGGTGGGGAGCAATGTCAACCTCACCTTGCAGAACGGCGCG
>CBFGPU010000319.1:0-4470 GCA_965650715.1 uncultured Haloferula sp.
TGCTCCACGGCCTTGAGTTCCAAGATCACCTCGCCGTCCGCGAGAATGTCCAAGCGGTAGCCGACCTCAATCTGGAGACCGTCATAGACGATGGGCTGAGGCTTCTGTCGCTCGACTTGATAGCCCCGCTTCGCGAGCTCGTGAGCCAGACAAGCCTCATAAGCGCTTTCAAGCAATCCAGGTCCGAGGGTTGTGTGAATCTTGAACGCAGCATCGACAACATCCTTTGCGATCAGGTCAGCGGTATTCATACGTCACAACTCCTCTAACACCTTTTCCAAACTTGGCGATCTTGGCGTCTTGGCGGTTCAATTTTCCAGCGTCGGAACCTCGCGTGGCGCAATGCCCTTCACCCCTTCCGCAATCGCCGCGACGTGCTCCGGAGTATTCCCGCAGCACCCGCCCGCCAGATTCAGCAGCCCATCCAAGGCGAATTCCTTCATGAACGCGTTCATGTGCGGCGGCTCGAGGTCGAAGCCCGTCGGTGCCAGGGGATTCGGCAAGCCCGCATTAGGATAGCAGGAAATGTGCGTCGCCGAGACCTTCGCCAACTCCTCCAGATGCGGCTTCATCAAATCCGGGCCGAGCGAACAGTTGAGCCCCACCGCCAGCGGATTCACGTGCGCCACCGCGTTCCACATCGCCTCGACCTTCTGCGCGGAAATCATCGTCTCACCTCCACGCCCCACCGCCGCGCTGACGATGATCGGCAGCTTGAGCCCGTCCGCATCGAAAACCTCCTGGATCGCGACCAGTGCCGCCTTCGCGTTCAGCGCGTCGAAGATCGTTTCCACCATCAGGATATCGCAGCCGCCCTCGATCAGCGCGCGCACCTGCCGCGTGTAATCCTCCTTCACCTGATCGAAGGTCACCGTGCGGAATCCCGCGTCATTCGCATCCGGCGACGTGCTCAGGGAAACGGTAAGCGGCCCGATGGCCCCGGCCACGTAGCGCTTGATCCCGGTATCGCTGCCGATGTTGTCCGCCCACTTCCGGCACAGCCGCGAGGACTCGACATTCAGTTCCCACGCCAGATCCCGCAGCATCGGGTTGTCGATGATCTTCTGGAAGAACTCCGGATCCTTGATCCCCCCGTGCTCCCGCGGGTCATCGACGAAGAACTCGCTCTGCGCGATCGAGGTTGCCGAAAAGGTGTTCGTCTCGCAAATGTCCGACCCCGCCTCGTAGAAGCGCTTGTGGATGTCGCCGATGACGTCCGACCGCGTGATCGAAAGGATGTCGCCGTTATTGAGCAGATCCTTCTTTGAATCCGCGAAGCGCGGCCCCCGCGCATCCTTCTCGCTCAATCCGTACGTACGGATCGTCGTGCCCATCGCGCCGTCGAGCACGAGGATACGTTGTCGAAGGGCCTGCTGAAGTTCGGCCGTGGGATCGGGTCGCCGCATGCGCGGAGACTAGGTCCGTCCGCCGAACCTGTCAAATCATCGTATCAGGATGCGTTGATGGGTGAGGCCGGATTTCAGGCTCCCAAGTAGGCTTCCTGGACGCGGGGATTCGCCTTCAGCTCCGCCGACGGCCCTTCCAGAAGGATCGAGCCGGTTTCGAGCACATACCCGTAATCCGAGACCTCCAGCGCCAGATTCGCGTTCTGCTCCACCAGCAGGATCGTCAGTCCCTGCTCGCGGTTGATTTCCACGATCCGCTCGAAGATCGCCTTCACCAGCAGCGGCGCGATCCCAAGCGAAGGCTCGTCGAGCATCAGGAACTTCGGGTTCCCCAGCAGCGCCCGCCCGATCGCCAGCATCTGCTGCTCCCCTCCCGACATGGTGCCGGCGGCTTGATTCTCGCGCTCCTTCAAGCGGGGAAAGAGGTGGAAGACGTAATCGGTTTGCTTTGCGATCCAGCTCTTGTCCTTCTGCAGGTAAGCGCCCATCGCGAGATTCTCCTTCACCGTGAGATTCGCGAAAACCATCCGCCCCTCCGGCACGTGGCAGAGGCTGCGCGACACGATCTTGTGCGGCGCCAGCCCGCCGATCTCGTCGCCATTGTAGCGGATCGAGCCGGTCGATTTCACCAGCCCCGAAAGCGCCCGCAGCGTGGTCGATTTTCCCGCTCCGTTCGCGCCGATCAGCGTTACGATGGAGCCCTTCGGCACGTTCAGGGAGACGCCGTGCAGCGCCTTGATGGCACCGTAGGAAACGTGGAGATCTTTGACTTCGAGCATCTTCGTTTCGTTCGGTTCACTCCGCGCCCACACCCAGATAAGCTTCGATCACCTTCGGATCGCACTGGATCTCCTTCGGCGTTCCCTCGGCGATCTTGCAGCCGTATTCAATCACGGCGATCCGTTCGCAGATTCCCATGACGACCTTCATGTCGTGTTCGACCAGAAGCACGGCGAGGCTGTAGCGCTCCTTGATGAAGCGAATCAGGCTCATCAGGTCGTCCTTCTCGGACGGGTTCATCCCGGCGGCTGGTTCGTCGAGAAGCAGGAGTTTCGGCTTCGTGGCGAGGGCCCGGACGATTTCCAGTCGGCGCTGGTCGCCGTAGTTCAGGTCCTTCGCGTTCTTGTCCCGCGCATCGGCGAGACTGAAAATATCGAGCAGCTCCAGCGCCTCGTTCTCGATGGCCGCCTCCTCGCGATGGAAGACGGGTCCGCGGGTGAGCGAGTGGACGATGCCGCGTTTCAGATGGGTCATCATCGCGGCGCGCACGTTGTCCAGAACGCTCAGCGACGCGAAGAGGCGGATGTTCTGGAAGGTACGGGCGATCCCCATGCGGGTGATCTCGTGCGGCTTCTTGCCCGGGACCGGTGTACCTTCGAAATGGATTTGTCCGGAGGTTGGCGTGTAAACGCCGGTGATGAGATTGAAGACGGTCGTCTTGCCCGCTCCGTTCGGTCCGATCAGGCCGACCAGTTCGCCGGGAGCCACGCCGAAGCTGAGATCGCCGACGGCCTTCAGGCCGCCGAAACGGATCGTCACGTCCCTGAGTTCGAGGCCGGCGCTCATGCGGATTTTTTCTTCCGGTTGAGGAATGGCAACGAGGGCAGCAGGCCTTGCGGGCGGACGATCATCATGACGATGAGCAGCAGCGAGAAGACGATCATGCGGTACTGCTCGGCATCGCGCAGGAATTCGTTCATCACCGTCAGCAGGACCGCCGCGAGAACCACGCCCGCCGTGCTGCCCATGCCACCGAGGATGACGATGACCACGATGTCGAAGGACTTCAGGAAGTTGAAGCCCTCCGGCGAGATGGTTGTGCGGAGGTGGGCGTAGAGACCGCCGGAAATGCCGGCGAAGAAGGAGCCGGTGACGAAGGCGGTGACCTTGTAGCGGACCGTGTTGATGCCCATGGAACCCGCCGCCACCTCGTCGTCCCGCACCGCGAGGAAACCGCGGCCGTAGGTGGAATTCACCATCGAGGCGACCACATAGACGCAGACGGCCGCGAGGGCGAAGACCCAGAAGAAGGTGGTATGCGGCGGGATTCCCTTCAGGCCGAGTGGCCCGCCGAAGGGGCCGTCGCCGCTGGTGTTCTGGAGGATCACCCGGACGATCTCGTTGAAGCCGAGCGTGACGATCGCGAGGTAGTCGCCGCGGAGGCGGAGGGAAGGCATGCCCACCAGCCAGCCGCAGATGGCGGCGCAGAGACCGCCGATGGCGAGGGCGATGAGGAAGGCCGTGCCGGTGGCGAAGGCACCCGGACCGCCCAACATCGGAATGAGCTGTTGGCTGGCCTCCAGCGTGAAGATCGAGGCCCCGTAGGCACCCACTGCCATGAAGGCGGCATGGCCCAGGGAGAATTGGCCGGTGTGGCCGTTCACCAAGTTCAGGCTGACGGCGAGGATGATGTTGATCCCGACATTCAGCGCGATGTCCAAATAGTAGGCATCGATGTTATCGGAAACCAGCGAGACACCCAGGCTGACGGCCAGGGCGACGATGAGAGCGATCTGGGCGGAGTAGCGCTTCATGCGTTCAGACTTTCTCGCGTTCCACCTTGCCGAGCAGGCCGGAGGGTTTGAAGACGAGGATCAGGATCAGGATGATGAAGGCGACGCCTTCCGAGTAGCCGGAGGGGATGCCGACTTCCTGGCTGTAGCCTTTCACCAGCGTCTCCGTAATGCCGATGATCAGGCCGCCGAGCGCGGCACCGGGGATATTGCCGATGCCGCCGAGCACCGCGGCGACGAAGGCCTTCAGGCCGGGTTGAATGCCCATGAAGGGCTCGATGCTCGGGTAGAGGGAGGCGTAGAGGATACCGCCGGCTGCCGCCAGCGCGGAGCCGAGGCCGAAGGTAAAGGAGATCACCACGCTGTTGTTCACCCCCATCAGCGTGGAGGCGGTGGGATTCAGCGAGAGCGCGCGCATTGCGAGGCCCATCTTCGTCTTCATCACGATGAAGCGCAGACCCACCAGCAGCAGCACCGTGATGGCCAGCACCACCACCTGAGCGATCGAGATCGTGAGGCCGCCGGTATTCGCAATCGCGGTCCGCGGAATC
>CBFGPU010000320.1:0-4469 GCA_965650715.1 uncultured Haloferula sp.
CATACAACGCATGAATGCCATGCTCACCCCCGGCCGCATCCGCCAGCTGCGGGATCAAGTCGCGGTTACCCTGCTCCATGATCAAGCGCTGGGCATGGAACCTCCGCACCAGCGAGGGGTCATCCAAGCCCGCCAGCAGCGTCTCGGGCTTCTCCGGATCCAGCGCGACCTGTCTCGGCTCCGGACTCCCCTTCGGAAACACCCGGTAGATCCTCCCCATCGGCTTCTCCCGCAGCGGCGTGATGTACGCCGCACCCGCCCCACGCTCGACCTTCGTCTGCTCGAAGGGCGCACCCGGCCGGTTATGCTGCACGATGATATTGTACCAGTCCGCGATCCACACCGCGCCGTCCGGCCCCGTCTCCGCCGCCACCGGAGCCGACCACGCATCCGAGTTCGCATAAAGATTCTCCCCTTCGAAAGCCGCGATGAAGTCGGCGTCCTCCGTGCGCAGCCGCGTCATCGAAACCAAGTGTCCCGTCGGCTCGCAGACGAATGCCACCTTGTTTCGCCAATCCTCCGGGAAGCGGTCCGCCGTGTACACCGCATGCCCGGCCGCCGCCGTGTAGTGCCTCGCCTTCGCACGGATCTTCCCGGCTCCGAGCAGCTCCACCGGCGGGTCCCAGCCATCCGAACCCTGCACATCCAGCGTCGTCGGAAAAATCCGCGTGCCACGATCTGCGCGCCGCACGTTCCCTCCATCGCCGACAACTTGCCAGCTCGGCTGACGGTTCGCCGTCGACCCTAGGATTTCGAACTGTTCGGTAAACCCGAGTCCCCATGTGTTGTTAGAGGTCTTCCCGATGAATTCGATCCGCGAGCCGTCCGGCAGGAAACGGAACACCCCGGTGTCGAACTTCGCCGGCTTTCCGCCAACCATCCCCTCGAAGCCTGCATAGCCCACGGTCCCATAGATCCAGCCGTCGAAACCATAGCGCAGGTTCGAAACGCCGGCGTGCGTGTCGTGCATCTTGAAGCCCTCGAAGAGCACCTTCCGCTCGTCCGTCTTGTCGTCGCCATTGGTATCCTTGAGGAAGAGCATCTTCCCGCCCGAGGCCACGATCACCCCGCCGTTCGCATGCACCGCCGAGGTCGCCAGCGCCAGCCCGTCCGCGAAGACCGTGAACTTGTCCGCCCGCCCGTCGCCGTCCGTATCTTCGCAAATCTTCAGCCGGTCATTCCCGCGTTCGCCCGTCGTCATCCCGTTCGGATAGTCGAGCGTTTCCACCACCCACAACCGGTCGCGGTGATCCCAGGTGATCGTGATCGGATGCTCGATCTCCGGCTCCGCCGCGAAAAGCGAAAGCTCGCATCCTACGGGCACCTGCGCCCGCTTCATCGAGTCCTCCGGCGACAACGGCTCCTGCACCTTCGGGACCGGCAGCTCGGTCCGGTAATGCGAAGGCAGCATCGGCACCTTGTACTCCAGCGGTGGCAAATCGATGATCGAAACGTTCTCTCCCGCCGCCCAGCGGATGCCGCGCTCTAACAGGTCATGGAAGCCCTCCTGCATCCAGCATCGTTCGTCGTGACCGTGCGCCGTGTAGAAGACCCGGCCTTTCCCCTGCGTCCGCACCCAGGTCCACGGTTCCTCGCCATGCCGCTGCAGGATCGTGATGTCCTCCGCCAGCCGGTGATGCCGGTACGTCTCGTCCCAAGTCTCAAAAGGCTGGTAACCCTTCATCGCCGGATGCCCCGGCTCCACCACCCGCGCGCTGAAAATCCCATCCCCATGACCTTCGATCTGCCCGCCCACCAGATCGACATAGCCATCCGTCTTCTTGAAGCACGCCGACCCGCAATGCACCGGCATGAAGCCTCCACCCTTCTCCACGAAACCCCGCACCGTATCGAGCTGATCCGGCGTGATCTCCTGGTGGTTCGCATAGACCAGCAGCACGTCGTACTTCGCCAGATTCTCCGGCGTCAGCGCGCTCATGCGCTTCTCGTACGTCAGGTTGATCCCCCGGTTCCCGCTCACCTCCTTGAAAATCCGGTAGCGCTCCAGCGGCTGGTGATACCCGTCATCCCCGAAGAACAACACCTCCACCCGCCGCGGCACGGATTTGGCCGGCTCCTGCGCGAAAACCGCGAGCACACCGAGGAAAAGGAGCGGAATCAGAAGTCGTAAGATCGCCATGGGTTCCGAAACCGATACGCGTTTCACCAGTCAAATCCGACTGATTTCCGCGTCAAAATGCCCCCTCGCCTCACCGATTCTCGCCTTTCCCCGCCTCCCCGGCGCAGCCGCACTTCGATTGATGATTGGAAGATTGGTGATTGGTAATTGCCCCGCCCAAACGGTCCATGCAGGAGACCTGCCTCCGGGTTGAGGACCCGGTCTCCCGCATGAACCGCGGCTTGGTCCGCCGTTGGGGAAACATGTCGTCGCCCGGGGAAGGAAATAGCAGCGGAGTGGGGACGGATGCTTCCGGGATTCGCGGAAAACTCAACCGCCGGCCCGTGAAAAATCCGTGAACGCCAGCCCTCCCTTCCGCGCGGAATGCACCTTTCCCCTCGACAGCCGCCCGGTCCCGCGCCAGCGTCGCGCCGTGACGACGAATCTCCGCGGGCTTCTTGAGCTGCGGCCGCTCCTTCTAGGGCTGGCCACCCGCTGAGCATTTCCTTTTTCCTACCGTCGTTTCACCGACCGTCGCAATTCCCGCGGCGTCCCCTGCTTTTTCGTTCTCTTTCCATTTTTTTACCCGTGAACCTTGCCTCGATCTCGAAATACCGGCCCTTCCCGCCGGTGCACCTGCCCGACCGTACTTGGCCGGACAAGACCATCACCACCGCGCCGATCTGGTGCTCGGTGGACCTCCGCGATGGCAACCAGGCGCTACCCCAGCCGATGTCGGTGGAAGAAAAGCTCGAGTTCTTCGACCTGCTGTGCCGGGTCGGCTTCAAGCAGATCGAGGTCGGTTTCCCCTCCGCCGCGGATACGGAGTTCAATTTCCTGCGCCGCCTCATCGATGAGAACCGCATCCCGGAGGACGTGACCGTCCAGGTGCTGGTGCAGACCCGGGAGCACCTCATCCGCCGCACCTTCGAGGCCATCGACGGCGCGAAAAAGGCCATCGTCCACATCTACAACTCCACTTCGCCGCTGCAGCGCCGCGTGACCTTCGGCGATGCCACCCGCGAGCAGATCCGCGACATCGCCATCGAGGGCGCGAAACTGGTCAAGGAACTGGTCCCGACCATCCCGAAGACCGAGGTGATCCTCCAGTACTCGCCGGAGTCCTTTTCGGATACCGAATTGGATTTCGCCCTCGAGTGCTGCAACGGCGTGATCGAGGTCTGGGAGCCGACGCCGGAGAAGAAGATGATCATCAACCTGCCGGATACGGTCCAGTGGACCACGCCGAACATTCACGCCGACATGATCGAGTGGATGTGCCGCCACCTGAACCGCCGCGACTCGATCATCGTCTCCCTGCACACCCACAACGACCGCGGCACCGGCACCGCCGCCACCGAGCTCGGCCTCATGGCTGGCGCGGACCGTGTGGAAGGCACGCTCTTCGGCAATGGCGAGCGCACCGGCAACCTGGACATCGTGAACGTGGCGCTGAACATGAACAGCCACGGCATCCCCACCGGCCTCGACTTCTCCGACCTGACCCGTCTGCGCGAGGTCTACGAGCGCGTCACCCGCATGACCGTCGGCGAGCGTCATCCCTATGCCGGCGAGCTGGTCTTCACCGCCTTCTCCGGCTCGCACCAGGATGCGATCAAGAAAGGCCTCGACCGCCGCGAGAAGGAGGTCAAGGCCAACCCGGACATCCCCTGGGGCGTCCCGTACCTCACCATCGATCCGCAGGACATCGGGCGCTCGTACGAAGCCATCATCCGGATCAACTCGCAGTCCGGCAAGGGTGGCATCGCCTACATCCTGGATCGCGAGCACGGCCTGGACCTGCCGAAGACCATGCACCCGCAGGTCGGCAAACGCATCTACGACCTGGCCGATGAACTCGGTCGCGAGCTGACGCCCGACGAGATCCGGGACGCCTTCCACCGTCTCTTCGCGAACGTGGAGCTGCCGCTCGCGGTGAAGGACTACGAACTGATCCACCACACGACCGAAAAGGGCCAAGTGGCATGTACTGCGACCGTCGTACTTTATGGCGAGGAGAAGAAGATCCACGGCCTCGGCAACGGCCCGATCAACGCCTTCGTCCACGCCATGGAAAGCGTCGGCATGAAGGACTTCAAGGTCACCGACTACCGCTCGCACGCCGTCCGCGGCGGCTCGGACGCCAGCGCCGCCGCCTACGTCCAGGTCCAGCACGATGATGGTCGCATCCTCTGGGGCTGCGGCATCGATCCCTCGATCGAGATGGCCGGCCTGAAGGCGTTGGTGACGGCGTGGAATCTCCTGAGAGCTTGAGACCTTCCTGAAGTGCCCCGGGGTGGCTGGTCCACCCCGGGGCTTTTCGTATCCCGCTGACATCGCCACGGGATGT
>CBFGPU010000321.1:0-4469 GCA_965650715.1 uncultured Haloferula sp.
AATGGCGACAAAAACGAACTGGTGGATCGCGCCTTCGCCGCGCCGCCGGAAGATCTCGCCGCCGCACCCTTGGCAGGCACCGATCTCAGCTCTCCGGTGGAGGAGATGTTGGAAAATGAAACCAACTTGCGCGCCGCGGTATTGATTTCCGATGGCGACTACAACCTCGGCCAGCCGCCGGTGGTCGCCGCCCAGAAGATGCTGCAGCGCGGGGTGCCGCTTTTCACCATCCCGGTCGGCAGCAAGAAGCGGCTGCCCGATCTCGACCTGCTCTCCGTCACCGCTCCCGCATACGGCATCGTCGGCGAGAACGTGCAGATCCCCTTCACCGTCCGCTCCTCGCTCGACCGCGAGGTCCGCACGATCATCCGGCTCCGCGACGACAGCGGCCGGGAGAAGACCAAGGAACTGGTTCTGCCACCGGGCCAACCGACCTACGATGCGATCCTGTGGCGCTTGGAGAAGGAAGGTGCCTCCACCCTCGAACTCTCCGTCCCGATGGCCGAGGGCGAACGGATCGAGGCGAACAACTCACGCAAGTTCACGCTCTCGGGCCGCCCGGAGTCGATCAAGGTGCTCGTGATCGAAACCCTGCCGCGCTGGGAGTACCGCTACCTGCGCAACGCGCTCTCGCGCGATCCCGGCGTCGAGCTGTCCTGCCTACTCTTCCATCCGCAACTCGGCAAGGGCGACGGGCCGGACTACATCCAGGAGTTCCCCTCGAAGCCCGAGGACCTCGCGAAGTACGATGTCATCTTCATCGGCGATGTCGGCGTTTCTCCCGACCAACTCACCAAGGAGCAATGCGAGCTCCTGCGGGGCTTGGTGGAAAACCAAGCGAGCGGCATCGTCTTCATGCCGGGGCCGCAAGGGAACCAGTTCACTCTGCAGGATACCGCGCTGTGGGATCTGATGCCGGTGATCCTCGATTCGGAGAACAAGTCCGGCTTCCACGATCCGGTGGCGTCGCCGCTCACGCTGACCGGCGAGGGCCGCAGTTCGCTGCTCACGATGCTCGCCGACTCGGAGGAAGCGAATCCCGATGTCTGGCGTGCCCTGCCAGGCTTCCACTGGCACGCGCCGGTGGTGAAGTCGAAGGGTGGCACCGAGGTGCTGGCGGTGAACGTGAACCGACGCGGACGCTTCGGCCCCACCCCGCTAATCGTCACCAAAACCGCCGGGAACGGCAAGGTGCTCTTCATGGGCATCGACTCCGCATGGCGCTGGCGGCGCGGCGTGGAGGACAAGTATCACTACCGCTTCTGGGGGCAGGTCGCGCGCTGGATGTCCTACCAGCGGAACATGGCCGCGGGCGAGCGGGTGCGGCTTTACTTCACGCCGGAGCGGCCGGTGCCCGGCGATATCGTGACCTTCAATGCGAACGCCTTCAACGCGGCGGGGGCACCGCTGGAGGAAGGGAATGTTTATGTCGATGCCACGGCACCGGACGGGACGAAGGAACGAATCGCGCTGGAGAAGAACGACACGGCGTGGGGAGCCTTCTCGGGGCGAATGAAGGTGGGCCTGCCGGGCGAGTGGACCTTGCGGGCGTCCATCGACGAGCCGGGAGCCGAAGCGATCGAGACAAAGCTGCTGGCACAGGGAGTGGAGCTTGAGCAAACCGGCCAGCCGGCCCGGCCCGAAGTGCTGGCCGAGATGGCACGGATCGCACGGGGGCGGATGATCTCGCCGGATCAATTGCCGGACCTGATCAAGGAGATCGAGGCACTGCCGGAGCCGCGGCCGATCGAGAACCGGCTGGCGCTATGGTCGCACTGGGCGAGCGTGGTGGTGGTGGTGGTGCTGCTGTCGGTGTTCTGGGTGGGGCGGAAGCTGAACGGGGCGTTTTAGGGGCTTTTTTCCACTTTTTTCCGCGGGTTTACGGTGACGAAATTTTAGCCTTGAACATTAAAATTAGCCCAGGCTAATTTCGACGCATGTCTGCCACATTACTTCGATCTGCCCTGCTGGGCTCCGCCCTGTTTCCTTTCGCGCTTGCCGAGGAATTGAGACCCCTGAGCACCGACCGTCCGGACACGACCGAGAGCCCCTACACGGTCGATGCGGGGCATTTTCAATTCGAGATGGAGATCGCTGCTTGGGCGAAGGACGGGCGGGAGCGCGAGTTGACCTTGGGCGAGTTGAACGCCAAGGTGGGCTTGAATGCCTGCACCGACCTCCAGGTGGTGCTCCCCTTCTACACGCAGGTGCGGAACGGCGGCGAGGGCTTCGGGGATGTCCAAATCCGGCTGAAGCGGAACCTGTGGGGCAATGACGAGGGTTCCACCGCGCTGGCGCTGATGCCCTTCATCAAGCTGCCGACGGCGCACGGCGATCTCGGCAACGACGAGTTCGAGGGCGGTCTGATCGTGCCCTTCGGCTTCGAAGGCCCGGCGGGATGGGCCTGCGCGGTCATGGCGGAAGGCGACATCGAGGCCGATGAGGACGGCAGCGGCCATCACTTCACGGCCGTAACTTCCGCGACGACGAGCCACGAAGTGACCGAGAACACCGGCGTGTTCTTCGAGTTGGTGAGCGTCCTGAGCGCCGAATCGGGTGCGGACTGGGAGGCCTACTTCAATACCGGGATGACCTGGGCGGTGACGCCGACCTGGCAGGTGGACGGTGGCGTAAGGCTCGGGCTCACCGACGCCTCCACGGATTTCACCCCGTTCCTGGGACTGAGCACCAAATTTTGATCCGGAATTTAGCCCTCTCTAAGATTCTACGTTGAACCGAAAATGAAATCATCCAGTTTATCGCCCGTGAAATCGTGGTTCCTACCCTTCCTCGCCGCCCTCGCCTTGTGCGGGTGCGGCGGCGCGAAGAAGTCCGCCGAGTCCGGCAAGAAGCATGTCGTAACCAGCTTCACCATCATCGCCGACATGGCGCGTGAAGTCGCCGGGGATGCCGCGACGGTCGAGTCGATCACCAAGCCCGGAGCGGAGATCCACGGCTACGACCCGACCCCGAAGGACATCGTGAAGGCCCAGAGCGCGGACCTCGTGCTGTGGAACGGGATGAACCTGGAACTCTGGTTCGAGAAGTTCTTCGAAAACGTCAAGGACGTGCCGAGCGCGGTGCTGACGGAAGGAATCACGCCGATGGGCATCACCGAAGGCCCCTACACCGGGAAGCCGAATCCCCACGCCTGGATGTCGCCTGCCAACGCGGCGATCTACGTGGAGAACATCCGCAAGGCGCTGGCGAAGATGGATCCGGCCAACGAGGCCACCTACAACGCCAACGCCGCGGCCTACACCGCGAAGATCAAGGCGCTGGACGAGCCGGTGCGGCAGAAGCTTGCGGCGATCCCGGAACAGCAGCGCTGGCTGGTGAGCAGCGAAGGAGCCTTCTCCTACCTGTGCGCGAACTACGGCATGAAGCAGCTCTTCCTCTGGCCGATCAACGCCGACGCCCAGGGCACCCCGCAGCAGGTGCGGAAGGTGATCGACGGCGTGCGCGAGAACAAGATCCCGGTGATCTTCTCGGAGAGCACGGTGAGCGACAAGCCGGCGCGGCAGGTGGCGCAGGAAACCGGTGCGCGCTACGGCGGCGTCCTCTACGTCGATTCGCTGACCGATGCCGACGGACCGGCCCCCTCCTATCTGAAATTGCTTGAAGCGAATGCCGACACGATCGTGAAGGGATTCATCCCCACTCCATGAGTTCACGCGAGCCAGCGCCGGAGTTCTCGCCCCGCCTCGACGTCGAGGGGGTGTCGATGGTCTATGCCAATGGCCATCTGGCGCTGCACGACGCGACCTTCCACCTCGGGAGCGGGACGATCTGCGCGCTGGTGGGAGTCAACGGCAGCGGGAAGTCCACCTTGTTCAAGAGCATCATGGGCTTCCTCAGGCCGAAGGCGGGCAAGGTCAGCATCAGCGGCATGCCCGTCCGGGAAGTCCTGAAGCGGAACCTGGTCGCCTATGTACCGCAGGCGGAAGAGGTGGACTGGCAATTCCCGGTGAGCGTGCGGGACGTCGTGATGATGGGGCGCTACGGTGCGATGAACTTCCTGCGCATCCCGCGTGCGGCGGACAAGGCGAAGGTGGAAGAAAGCATGAAGCGCGTTTCGATGTGGGAATTTTGCGACCGGCAGATCGGCGAGTTGAGCGGTGGCCAGAAGAAGCGGGTGTTCCTCGCCCGCGCGCTGGCCCAAGGCGGACGGGTGATCCTGCTCGACGAGCCCTTCACGGGCGTGGACGTGAAGACCGAGGAGGAGATCATCGCCTTGCTCCGCGAGCTGCGGAGCGCGGGGTGCATCATCCTCGTGTCCACCCACAACCTCGGCAGCGTGCCGGAGTTCTGCGATCAGGTGGTCTTGATCAACCGCACGGTGTTGGCCTACGGCCCCACTTCGGAAGTCTTCACCGAGGAAAACCTGACCGCGGCCTTCGGCGGTGTCCTGCGCCAGTTCCACTTCGACGAATCGACCATCCAGGATCACGACGGGCGTGCGGTCCGCC
>CBFGPU010000322.1:0-4447 GCA_965650715.1 uncultured Haloferula sp.
GCATCTCGTCGATGGCGTTGCGGAGGCGGAGTTCGATGACTTCCGCGCTGTCGGTGCCGCGGCCGTTGAGACGCTTGGCCAGTTCTTCCTCGTCGCCCGGCATGACGAAGAGATCGACCAGGGCGATGTGGATCGATTCATCGTCGCAAGAACGGACCTGGGCCGCGCCCTGGACGTCGATGTCCATCACGACATCGATGCCGCTGGCGAGCCGGCCGATGACTTCGCTGCGCAGGGTGCCGTAGTGATTCCCGTGCACGAGAGCATGCTCGAGGAATTCGCCTGCGGCGGCGCGGGCGGCGAACTCTTCGTTACCAAGGAAATAGTACTCCCGTCCGTGCTCTTCTCCCGGGCGTGGCTGGCGGGTGGTGCAGGAGATGGAGAACTCCGCCTCGCCTTCCTTCGCGAGGCGGCGGCAGAGCGTGGATTTCCCCGAACCCGAGGGGCCGGAGACGAGGAAGAGGATGCCGGTGCGCGACATGGTTGCGGATTGGCGACGGGCGATTGCGGATTGAAAAGGCAATCGCAAGTCAGCGCGTTGGTTTGCTTCAAGCCATCGCGGTTTCTTTTGCCACGCTGTCGCCCGCCAGCAGCATGTCGTCTCCATGGAGCCCCGATCGCTTCAGCAGGGCGTCGAGCGAGGCATCGCGCCCCATGAAGCGGCGGAAGAGTTCGTCCACCGGCTCGGAGTTGCCCTTCGAGAGGATGTGCTCGCGGAAGGCGTAGCCGGACTCGGGATCGATCACGCCGTTTTCCTCGAAGCGGGTGAAGGCATCCGCATCGAGCACCTCGGCCCACTTGTAGGAGTAGTAGCCCGCGGCGTAGCCGGTGGGGGAACTGAAGAGGTGGTTGAAGCGGCGCGCCATGCTCGGCGAGTCCGTCTTCAGCGGCACCCGGTACTCCGCGAGGATCTCGCGGTCCACGGCATCGAGGTCGCGGCCCTTGTAGCGGTCGAGGTGGATGTGCAGTTCCAGGTCAAGCTTGCCGAAGGCGAGCTGGCGCATGAAGGCGGTCGCGCTCATATAATTCTTCGCCGCGATCATGCGGTCGTAGAGATCGTCCGGGATCGGCTCGCCGGTCTCGTGGTGGCGCGCGAAGAAGTCGAGCGAACGGCGGTCCCAGCAGAAATTCTCCATGATCTGGGAAGGCAGTTCGACGAAGTCCCAAGGGACATTCGTGCCTGCCAGGGACCGCACCTGCACGTCGCTCAGCAGGCCGTGGAGCAAGTGCCCGAATTCGTGGAAAATGGTTTCCACTTCGCCGTGAGTGAGCAGAGCCGGCTTGTCATCTACCGGCGGCGTCATGTTGCCGGTGATCAGGCCGAGATGCGGTTCGCGTGCCGCGCCCTCGCCGCCAGGGTGGCCGGTGAAGAGGCAATTCATCCAAGCACCGCCGCGCTTCGACTCGCGCGGGTGCCAATCGGCATAGAAAGAGCCGAGGTGTTCGCCGGTCTTGCTGTCCTTCAGGTCGTAGAACTGCACCTCCGGATGCCAGACCTCGATCTCATCCGCGGGGGCATCCGCCGGACGCTGGCCGCGCTCGTGGAAGACGGTCTCGCGCTCGTTGATCGTGATGCCGAAGAGCGTCGAGCAGAGGTCGAACATCCCCGCCATCACGCGGTCCACGGGGAAGTACGGGCGCAGCACCTCGTCATCGAGATCGTATTCCTCCTGCCGGCGTTTCTCCGACCAGTAGGCGATTTCCCATGGCTGCAGGCCGTCCACCGCGGTGCCGGTCTTGCGGGACTTGTAGGCGCAGAGTGCGAGATACTCCTTGTGGAAGGCGCCGCTGATCCGGTCGTGCAGGTCTTCGGTGAATTTCAGCGCGGTCTCGCCGGTGCGGGCCATGCGGCGCTGCAAGGTCAGGTCGGCGAAGTGATCGTGGCCGAGGATCTCCGCCTTCTCGCGGCGCAGGTCGAGGATCTGCCAGACGAGGCCGGTGTTGTCGTGCTCGCCCTCGCTCGCGACCTTCACCGAGGCCTCCCAGACCTGCTTGCGGATCTCCTCGTCATCGAGGTGCTGCATCACCGGGAACATCGAGGGCATCTGCAGCGTGAAGCGCCAGGCCGGCTGTTCGTCGGTCGCGACACCCTTCGCCTTGGCGTTCGCCAGCGCCGCCGCCTTCGCGGAAGCAGGCAGCCCGGCGAGCTTCGATTCCTCGGTGATGACAAGATCCCAGGAATTCGTGGAGTCCAGGACATGCTCGGAATACTGCTTGGTCAGCTTGGAAAGCTCGGCCTCGATCTCGGCCACGCGCTGTTTCTTCTCCGGCGGCAGGTCCGCGCCGGACTGCGCGAAATCGAGCATGGTCTCCGCCACGAAGCGGCGTTGCACCGGCGTGAGCGAGTTCACCGCGCTGGATCCGCCGAAGGACTTCAACACCGTCCACAGCCGTTCGTTCAGCGGGATCGACGCATAGAACTCGGAAACTTCGGGCAGCATCGCGTTCAGGGCGGCGCGTTGCTCCGGTTCATCGCACACGGAGTCGAGGTGCTGCAGGCGGCCCCAGCCGAGATTGAGGGAATCGCTGGCCCTCTCGAAGGCCCCGAAAGTATTCGCATAAGTCACCTCCTCCGGCTTCACCTGGCAGACGGCTTCCAGATTCGCTCTGGCCGTTTCCAGCGCCTGGCGGATGTCCGGCTCCACCGCCTCCGGGACCAGCGTGGACCAACGGACATGGAATCCTTCGTCGAGAAACGGATGCATGCCCGTTGTCCTAGGATACCGGCCGGGAAATGGGAAATGGAGAAATCGGGCGGGGAGAAATTCCGGCTCACCGGCTTTCCGTCCGCGGCTGGCGCGAAAGCCATTCAAATCCCATGCCGACCGCAACACCGGCCGTGTAAGCAAGGAGGTCCGGGGGATTAAAGGCGGAGCCTAGAACCAGATGGCCGATGCGCATGGCCCGGATGCGGTCGATCCACTCCGCATGGTAGAGCTGGGAAAACTCAATGATCCAGGCGAAGCCCAGCGCCAGCAGACCGACCCGCAGGGTGGAGGCGCGAGGGAAGGCCGCCGCGAAGCCGAAGAACACCATGAGCGCCCAGAGCATGTCGCCCCCGTATTTTTCGGCGAACCTCGGCAGGGAGACGAATGGCGACCGCAGAAGCAGGCCGCTCGCGACCGTCAGCGCGATCCGCAGGGTGTAGAGCGGACGGCTGCGCGGGATCGTCATGGAGCCGGTATCCACCCAATTGGCAGAGCTTTCGAGAACTCGTTCGACATTCGGCGAATCCGGCTGCGTCATTCCCGTGTGACCGATCTCCTTGCCGTTTCCCGCGAGCTGAAGTCGATGGCCGAGGCAGGCCTGCATTACTCGACGGGCGTGTACGATCTCGAGCGCTACCGGCGGCTGCATGAAATCGCCTCGGAACTGCTGGCGGCGCAGGCGGGGGACTTCCGCTGGCCGGTCGAGATCGGGTATGCCACGCCAAAGGTCGATATCCGGGCCGCGGTGATCGAGGACGGGAAGATCCTGCTGGTGCGGGAGGCAGGGACCGGGACTTGGTCGCTGCCCGGGGGCTGGGCGGATCTGAATGCGAGCCCGGCGGAAAATGCCGTGCGGGAGGTGCGGGAGGAGGCGGGGATCGAGGTGGAAGTACTCAAACTCGTAGCCTGTTGGGACAAGGACAGGCAGGGACACCCGCGGCAGCCGGAGCATGTCTACAAGCTGGTATTTCTTTGTCGACCAACGGGCGGGGTGCTGGCGGTCTCGCACGAGACGGACGGCTCCGCATATTTCGCGCCGGATGCCTTGCCCGATCTGTGTCCTTACCGGAATGCGCCTCACTATGTGAAACTTGCGTTTGAGCATTTCCGCAATCCGCATTTGCCGACATTGTTCGACTGAACGCGATGCGGGCTTGAGTGGCATGGCGTGCGCTGCCTATGGTTCCGGCACCGAAATGCGCGCTCCTCCCGCCGACTGGATTCTCCGCGGCGACCCTTTCCAAACCAACGGAAACGGTCGGGGACACGCCTTTCCGGCGATTCTGGAGCATCTGATCCGCCAGCGCGGCCTGCCAGCGGGCGAGGATCTGGAGGGTTTCCTCCGGCCGAAGCTCCGGGATCTCAGCGACCCTTTCCTGATCCCGGAGATGCGCGAGGCGGTGACCCGCATCCTGCGCGCGATCGACCGCCACGAGAAGATCTGCATCTACGGCGACTACGACGTGGACGGGGTGACCTCGATCGCGGTGATGCGCCGCTTGCTGCACGCCTACGGGCTGGAGCCGCGCCATTTCATCCCGCGGCGCAGCAGCGAAGGCTACGGCCTGAGTTGTGCCGCCCTCGCCCGCTGCATGGTGGAGGGGCCGAAGCCGGATCTATTGATCGCCGTCGATTGCGGGACCGTCTCGATCGATGAGATCGCCGGCCTGCGGCAGGACGGGGTGGATGTCATCGTGGTGGACCACCACGAGCCAAGCCCGCGCGGCCGGCCGGATGTG
>CBFGPU010000323.1:0-4446 GCA_965650715.1 uncultured Haloferula sp.
CCTCTTTCACGGCGGCGATCCAGCCGCTGGTCGCGGCGATCCTGTCCTGCAATTCTTCGGTCGTCATGAGTGGCTTTCGGAAAAGATGGTCATGCAATCGCGCATGGCCAGCGCGAAACCGCCCCGGCACCGGGCAAAGCGTGGCCGGGGCTTGCAGATGTCTGAAAAACACCACTGCTTGCGAAAGGTCACGCAGGAGCGTGTCAGCATCCGCCGGACCATCCGCGGCTACTTCGAGATCCACTCGAGGATCTTGCCGTCGTCTCCCTCCGAGGCCCAGACCCGGCGAAGGAAATCCGCAAGGTGGAGGTCGCCATGGCGGGCGAGGAAGGCGCGGTCGCCGCCGCAGCCGTACATGAGGTCGGGGTCGAGTTCGCCGCGGAGTTTGGCGCGGGCCTTGGCGAGGATACGGGGAAGATAGGCGATGCCGTCCAGTTCGTCCCCGAAAGTGGGGATATCATCGCGGGTGAGTTCCTTCTCGCCCGGCTTGCCCTGCATCACGACCTGGAAGTAATCGCGGCGGACCGCAGCTACCAGAAGGGCGGTGGAGGGGGACGGCACTCCTTCGTCACAGTAGTCTTCGATGAAGTCGAAGAATTCCCGTGGCTTGTAGCCGATTTCCGCCAGCAGGGAGGAGTCGGCGGCATTGTAGTAGCCAGTGAATTCCTTGTCGCCCGACTCATAGCGTTTCACGCAGCGGTCGAAGAGGTCGAGAAAGCGGTCGTTCCAAGTCATGCGCGGAATCTCGGGAGAGAGGTGTCGCCGTCAACTGCATTTCGCACGCCGAGGTCCGATCAAGGAAGGCGGTTGGTTTGGCGGGCGTTCTCCGCATCTTCTAGTGGCTGCAGCCCGCACTGGTGGCGCAGTCCTTCAGCCGCGCCAGTTCCTGCGAGGGGATTTGGGTCGGTTCGGGATATTCGAAGATCTCGCCTTCGTAGTTCCGAAGCACGGTTTTTTCGTGGTCGCGGTGAACGACGTAGTTCGGATTGAGCGGGATCTTGCCGCCGCCTCCCGGGCCATCGATCACGAACTGGGGAATCGCATAGCCGGTGGTGTGGCCGCGGAGCCCCTCGATGATCTCCAAGCCTTTCGAGACCGAGGTTCGGAGATGTGAGGAGCCGCGGATCAAGTCGCACTGATAGAGATAGTACGGGCGCACGCGGCACATCAGCAGCTTGTGAACGAGCGCTTTCTGGACCTCCACGGAGTCGTTCACGCCCCTGAGCAGCACGCTCTGGTTGCCGAGCGGGATGCCGGCATCGGCAAGCCGGCCGAGGCCCTCCTTCACCTCCAGCGTGAGTTCGCGCGGGTGGTTCGTGTGGATCGAGATGAAGAGCGGATGATACTTCTTCAGCATGTCGCACAGCGCCGGAGTGATCCGTTGCGGCAGGAAGATCGGGATCCGCGAGCCGATGCGCAGGAACTGGATGTGTGGGATCGCCCGCAGGCGGCTGAGGATCTTCTCCAGCTTGGCATCCGAGAAGAGCAGGGGATCACCGCCGGAAAGCAGGACATCCCGCACTTCCGTGTGCTCCTCGAGATACTTGAAAGCCGCTTCCCACTGGGTCTCCAGGTGCTGCTCGCCGACGCCGGATACGACCCGCGAGCGGGTGCAGTAGCGGCAGTAGGAGGCGCAGCGGTCCGTTACCAGGAACAAAACCCGGTCGGGGTAGCGGTGGACCAAGCCCGGCACGGGCATGTGGGAGTCCTCGCCGCAGGGATCGGCCATTTCCTCGGGCGCGTCCCAGCCTTCCTCCATCCGCGGGATTACCTGGCGGCGGATGGGGCAATTCGGGTCGTCCGGATCGATCAGGTTGAAGAAGTGGGGCGTGATCGACATTGCCAGCTTGGTGCCCGCGAGGAGCACGCCCGCCCTCTCCTCGTCGGTGAGGTGGATGCGGGCTTCAAGGGCGGACAGCGAGGAAACGCGGTTCTTGAGCTGCCAATTGGCGTCATGCCAGTTGGCCATCGCCTCCGCGGGCCAGTAGCCTGGTGCATGCGAACGGAAGGCGGGGTCGAGGTCGTGAGGATGGCCCATCGGGGTTCCGCGAAAATAGGAGGCATCCGGGGCCTGTCAAATGGGGGTTTGGGGCGGGGCGGAGAGGGAGGATCGGGCGATTTGTTCCGGGAAAATGTCGAATGACGGATTTCCGAATGTCGAATGGAGTGTGTGATGAAGCCTCACAAGTCATTCGACATTCGGAAATTCCGAATTCGTCATCCGTCTTTATCCCTCCGCGTCGTCCTTCTTCACCGCCGGGGAGATCGAGTCGATGAGCTCAAGGGCGTCGCGGTCCAGCGGAGAAGCCGCCAGCGCGGCGAGCGAGTCATCGAGCTGTGCCACGGTGCGGGCACCGATGATCGCGGAAGTGACACCTTGCTGATCAAGGGCCCACCGGAGAGCTAGGTGCTGGAGGCTGATACCGCGTTCGCTGGCAAGCTGGTGGAGGGCACGAAGCTTTTCGCGCTGCGCTTCGACCTGTGCGGTTTGGAGGAAGCCTTCCGCCCGGGCGGCCCGGGAGCCCTCGGGGATGCCATCCACGTATTTGCTCGTGAGCATACCTTGGGCGAGCGGGCTGAAGACGATCGAGCCGATGCCCTTTTCTTCCAGCCACTCGTGGATTCCCTCGGCCTCCGGCCAGCGGTTGAGGATCGAGTAGGGCGGCTGATAGATCAGGCAGCGCACGCCCATGTCCTTGAGGATCTTCACCGCCTTCTTGAGCATCTTGAGCGGATATTTCGAGATGCCGACGTAGAGCGCGCGGCCGGATTGAACCGCGGTGGCGAGGGCCGACATGGTCTCCTCCAGATTCGTGTGCGGGTCAGGCCGGTGGGAGTAGAAGATGTCCACGTAGTCGAGGCGGAGGCGCTTGAGCGACTGATCGAGCGAGGAAAGCAGGTGCTTGCGCGAACCCCATTCGCCGTAGGGGCCCTGCCACATGTCGTGACCGGCCTTGGACGAGATGATCAGTTCGTCGCGGTGGGCGGCGAAATCTTCGGAGAGGATGCGACCGACGTTCTCCTCCGCGCTGCCGGGCGGCGGGCCGTAGTTGTTCGCGAGGTCGAAGTGGGTGATGCCACGGTCGAAGGCACGGCGGAGGATGGCGCGGGCTTCATTCTGGTCATCGACGTGGCCGAAGTTGTGCCAGCAACCGAGGGAGATCTGGGGAAGCAGCAGCCCGGAATCGCCGCAGCGACGGTAGGGCATGCGGCCATCGTAGCGAGAAGGATCGGCGGAGTACATGAGGAGAAATTGCCAAGGACTACATTCTAATTTCCAAACGGAAGAGCGCGGAGGGCGTTGATGCGGACCAGAACCGGTGGATGGCTGTGATCGAGGAAGACGCGGAAGGGATGCGGCGTGAGGTTCGAGAGGTTCTTTGCAGAGAGTTTCTTGAGGGCGGATACGAGGGATTCCGGCTCGCCTGTCGCTTTGGCGGCGAAGGCATCTGCTTCGAACTCGTGTTTGCGCGACCAGGCATTCGCGGCGATGCCGAGCAGGCGGCTGGCGGGAGCGAAGAGAATGCCGAAGAGAACAAGGCCGACGTGGGCGGAGATCTTCTCGACGCCGAAGGCATCGAAGAGTTCGCGGGAGAAGGGGCCGCCATCGATGACGAGGCCTAACAGGTAGAAGAGCGCCGCGGCCTGCAGGATGGAGACCGCGAGGCGCTGCACGATGTGCCGGAGCTTGAAGTGGCCGATTTCGTGGGCGAGCACCGCGACGAGTTCGTCCTCCTCCTGTCCTTCGATCAGCGTGTCATAGAGAGCGATCCTCTTGGTCTTGCCGAAGCCGGTGAAGTAAGCGTTCGCCTTGGTCGATCGCTTCGAACCGTCCATGACGAAAACACCTCCTAGCGGGAATTGGCATCTCCGCGCCATCGTCTCAATCTTATGCCTTAGGCTTCCCTCCTGCATCGGAGTAAACTTGTTGTAGAGCGGCAAGATGAGGGTGGGGGCGATCCATGTCACAAAGAGCTGGAAGGTGACGAAGAAGCCCCAGGCCCAGAGCCAAGCGTTTGTGACGTTGCCGAAGATCCAAAGGATGCCGGCCACAAGTGGAAGTCCCAGCACGGCGGCGAGGAGCAGGCCCTTGATCTGGTCGGTGACGAAGGTCTTCGGCGTCGTCTTGTTGAAGCCGAACTTCTCCTCGATCACGAAGGTGTCGTAAATGGAGAAGGGCAGGTGGACGATCATGTGACCCAGGAAGAGGAGACCGAGGAACACGAGGCCCGCGGGAAAATCGCCGGAGACGAGGTCGCGGGCGAGGCGATCCAGCCAGCCGAAGCCGCCGGCGAGCCAGAAAGCGAGGAGGATGAAGAGGGAGGCGACGGAGTGGATGATCTCGAAGCGGGCGGACTCGCGGGTGTATTCCTGCGAGCGGGCGTAGCGCTCGGCGTCGTAGGTGTCCTTGAACTCTGCCGGGAGGTCGGGCGAGAGCGCCTTGAG
>CBFGPU010000324.1:0-4440 GCA_965650715.1 uncultured Haloferula sp.
AGCACCCGATCGATGTCGTTCTCCATGGGCGGAGGATTCTCCGATCGGCGGTTCCGGTTCAAGCGACAAGTCCGCTCACTCCTCGTCGCGCTTGAAGCGGAAGATCTTTTCCCCCTCGCGGCGGAGATTGAGGCGATCCATGGCCTTCAGCTCGAGGAAGGCGGGGTCGTCCTTCAAGGCGCGGTACTCGGTCTCGCGGTATTCGCGCTCGGCTTCGATCTTCTGCTCCTCCGCGAGCACGCGCTGGAGCTTGTCCTCGAGTTCGGTCAGGCGGCGGCGCTGGGGCAGTGCCGAGGCCACGACGGCCATCGCCAGGACCAGTGCCATCACACCGAAAACGATACGGTTGAAGGTGCAGATGACCCGGGTCTGGGCCTCCAATCGCTTCAACTTCACGCGAGATGTCTTCTTTTTCCGCGGTGCCGCCATCCGGTTCGGATTGATTAGCATTCCTTAAGCATCCCGGACAGCAAAAAATCCACGTGTCTGCGTGGCCGGAAGATGGCGTCAACGGTTGACCGCAAGCGCCGGTACGGCACAGACTCGCGCTCACGTTTCGCAGCCAAAGATGAAAGAACCCATCACCGTTTCCATCACCGGAGCCGCCGGCCAGATCGGCTATGCCCTGCTTTTCCGCATCGCCTCCGGAGCCCTCTTCGGTCCCGACCAACCGGTGAATCTGCGGCTGATCGAAATCGAGCCGGCCCTGCCGACACTCGAGGGCGTGGTGATGGAGCTCGACGACTGCGCCTTTCCGCTGCTGCGAGAGATCGTGCCGACCGCCGACCTCAATGAAGGCTTCCGCGGCACCAACTGGGCGCTGCTGGTGGGCTCGGTGCCGCGCAAGGCGGGGATGGAGCGCGGCGACCTGCTCGGGATCAACGGCAAGATCTTCACCGGCCAAGGCCAGGCGATCGCGAAGAACGCCGCCTCCGACGTGCGCACGCTGGTGGTCGGCAATCCCTGCAACACGAACGCGCTGATCTGCGCGGCGAATTCGGACGGCGTGGCGAAGGACCGCTTCTTCGCCATGACCCGCCTCGACGAGAACCGCGCCAAGAGCCAGCTCGCGAAAAAGTCCGGCACCCATCACTCCGAGGTGACCAACCTCTGCATCTGGGGCAACCACTCCGCGACCCAGTATCCCGACTTCACGAATGCTAAGATCGGCGGCAAGTCCGCGACCGAGGTCATCTCCGACCACGCATGGCTGAAGGGCGATTTCATCACCACCGTGCAGCAGCGCGGTGCGGCGATCATCAAGGCGCGCGGAGCCTCCTCCGCCGCTTCCGCCGCGAACGCGGCCATCGATACCGTGGTCAGCCTGGTCAATCCCACCCCGGCCGGCGACTGGCACAGCGTGGCGGTCTATTCCGATGGCAACCACTACGGCATCGCCAAGGGGATCATGGCTTCCATGCCGATCCGCACGGTGACCAACGGCACCTGGGAAGTGGTCGACGGCGTGCCGGTCGACGAATTCAGCCAAGGCAAGATCGACGCCACGATCAACGAGTTGCTCGAAGAACGCGAGGCGGTGAAGGACCTGATTCCGGCCTGAGCCGGAACGGCTTCACACAAAATTCCATGAAAGCCGCGGGACATCCCGCGGCTTTCTGCTTTCATGGGCTTTGGCATGCTAAGCCTCCCCCTCATTACCGGCCTGATCCGCCGCCGTCTGCTCGTGAATTACCGGGTCGATCCAGCGGTGATTGCCGCGCTGCTGCCAGGAGGCTTTCGCCCGAAGCTCCATCACGGCCATGCCATCGCGGGGATCTGCCTGATCCGCTTGGAAGGCATCCGGCCGCAGGTCCTGCCGGTGTGGGCGGGCATCACCAGCGAGAATGCCGCGCACCGGATCGCGGTGCTTTGGGAGGATGAGGAGGGGATTCCGCGCGAAGGGGTATTTATCCCGCGGCGCGATACCGGCTCGCTGGCGAATCATCTGGCGGGAGGGCGTATCTTCCCCGGAGAACATCACCTCGCGGACTTTCTCGTGACCGATGAAGGCGGCAAGATCGAGATGGCGGTCAAGTCGCGCGACGGCGGGATGACGTTACGCCTGAGCGCCCATGAGTCCACGGAGTTTCCCGCCGATTCCTGCTTCGGCTCGCTCGATGACTCCTCGGCTTTCTTTCAACCGGGCAGCGTCGGGTTCTCGGTGACCAAGGATTGCTGCCGCTTGGATGGGATCCGCTTGGATACGCAGCGCTGGGAGGTGCAGCCGCTGGCGGTTTCGAAGGTGGAGTCGTCCTATTTCGACGATCGCTCGGTGTTTCCGGCGGGCAGCGCGGTCTTCGACCACGCCCTGATCATGCGCGACATCCCGCATGAATGGCACGAAGTGGAGAGCCGGACGGTCGCGGTGACGGTTTGATCCGTATCCATGGGCGAAGCCTCAACCGCCGCTTGCATGCGGGGGCGGCTCTCCTACATTCCGCCGCGGATGTCCCAGCCGCTCATCATCGCCGGTCGCGAGTTTTCTTCCCGCCTCTTTGTCGGGACTGGCAAGTTTCACTCGAACGAGGCGATGCGCGACGCCCTCGCGGCCTCCGGGACCCAGATCGTGACCGTGGCCCTGCGCCGAGCCGATCTCTCGGGCAGCGGCGACCCGTACGCGAACATCCTCGATTTCATCGATCCGGAGAAATACCTGATCCTGCCGAACACCAGCGGAGCGATGAATGCCGAGGAGGCGGTTCGTCTGGCGCGCCTTGCCGCCGCCGCCGGCCTGCCGAAGTGGGTGAAGCTGGAGATCCATCCCGATCCGACCTACCTGCTGCCCGATCCGATCGAAACGCTGAAGGCCGCGGAAATTCTCGTGAAGGAAGGCTTCACCGTGCTGCCCTACATCAATGCCGATCCAGTGCTGGCGAAGCGCCTGCAGGAAGCTGGCACGGCCACGGTGATGCCGCTCGGCGCCCCCATCGGCTCGAACAAGGGCGTGGTAACCCGCGACCAGATCCGTATCATCATCGAGCAAGCCATCGTGCCGGTGGTCGTGGATGCCGGCCTCGGAGCTCCGAGCCACGCCGCGGAGGCGATGGAACTCGGCGCGGACGCGGTGCTGGTGAATACCGCGATCGCGATCGCCTCGGACCCGTCGCGCATGGGGATTGCATTCAAGAAGGCCGTGGAAGCGGGCCGGGATGCTTACGAGATGGGTCTACCGGAACCGACCGATGCGGCCTCGGCGACCAGTCCGCTGACGGGATTTCTCGGCGCATGATCCTGCCCGCGCCCAACAAGTCGTAGGCGCGTTCGTGAGAACGCGGAAGCGATCTGCGGTATCACATCACCAACCCTCCCTTCCGCGGTGTCACCACCGCGCCTACGGAATGTTCGACGAAAAAACTATTTCCTCTTCGCTTGGTTCATCGCCTGGCTGAACCAGTCGTTGTTTCCACCCCCACCCTGCTGCGGGCGGGAATCGCGGCGCTCGGGGCGCGGCCCGCGGTCGCGGTTGTCGCCACCGCCACCGGCCGGCGCACGGCGCGGCTCCATGTCCGGCTTCGACTTCATCGAGAGTCCGATGCGGTTCCGCGGCAGGTCCACTTCCATGACGGTGACGTTGACCTTCTGGCCGACCTTTACCACCTCGTTCGCATCGCGGATGAAGTGGTCCGCCAACTGGCTGACGTGGACGAGGCCGTCCTGGTGTACGCCGACATCCACGAAGGCACCGAATGCCGTGACGTTCGTGACGATGCCGGGCAGCTTCATGCCGACCTTGAGATCGGATGGCTTGTCGACGCCTTCCGCGAATGAGAATAGCTCGAACTGCTTGCGCGGGTCACGGCCGGGCTTGGCGAGTTCGGAAAGGATGTCCTGAAGGGTCGGGAGGCCCACGTCACCATCGACATATTTCTTGAGATCGATCTTCTTGCGAGCGGCCTCGTTGGCCATCAGTTCGGCGACCTCGCAGCCGACATCGGCCGCCATGCGCTCCACGAGGGCATAGCGCTCCGGGTGGACCGCGGATGCATCCAGCGGGTGCTTGCCGTCGCGGATGCGAAGGAATCCCGCGGCCTGCTCGAAAGCTTTTTCACCGAGGCGCGGCACCTTCTTGAGCTCGTCGCGCGAGGTGAAACCACCATGTTCGGTGCGGAAGGCGACAATGTTCTCGGCAAGGGAAGCATTGAGGCCGGAGACGTAGGCGAGAAGTTGCTTCGAGGCCGTATTGAGTTCGACGCCCACGGCGTTCACCGAGTTGATGACCGTGTCGTCGAGGCTGGCCTTGAGTGCACGTTGGTCGACGTCGTGCTGATACTGTCCCACTCCGATCGCCTTCGGATCGATCTTCACCAGCTCCGCCAGCGGATCCATCAGGCGACGGCCGATGCTGACCGCGCCGCGCACCGTGACATCTTCCGTCGGAAATTCTTCACGCGCCACCTCCGAAGCCGAGTAAACCGAGGCGCCGGACTCGTTGACCATGAT
>CBFGPU010000325.1:0-4428 GCA_965650715.1 uncultured Haloferula sp.
TGATGAGCCAGGGTGCCAGAGCACTAATGGCCAGCGCGGCCGGCACCAGGATGAGCTTGTTGACGAAGGAGCCCTTCGCGACCGCCCAAACGACAGGAATCTCGCGATTCGAGAGCACGCCGCTGACCTGCTGGGCATTCAGCGCGAGGTCATCACCAAGCACGCCTGCCGTTTTCGAGGCGGCTTTCTTGGTCATCACCGCCACGTCGTCCAGAATCGACGCGATGTCATCGAGCAGGGTAAGCAGACTTCCTCCGGCCATGGCGGATCATGGCCCGCACCCCGCGCACCGAGGCAAGGGCAAACGGCTGTGGAATTGCCGCCCGATTTCCCACTTGGCCGACACGGACGACTTCAAACTGCCGGAACCGACTTGGAACGGATCCGCAGGTTGAGCATCTCGACGCCGAGCGAGAAGGCCATGGCGAAGTAGATGTAGCCCTTCGGGATGTGGAAGTGCAGGCCCTCCGCCATCAGCGCGGTGCCGATGAGAATCAGGAAGGACAAGGCGAGCATCTTCACCGAAGGGTGCCGTGAGACGAAGTCGCTGATGGTACCGGAAGACACCATCATCACGCCGACCGAAATGATCACGGCGAGGGCCATCACGGTGATATCCTTCGCCATGCCGACCGCCGTGATCACGGAATCCAGAGAGAAGATGATATCGATCATCGCGATCTGGACCAATACCGCGCCCATGCTGGCGACAGCCTTCGCACCATGGCTCTCCTCGTCATGGCCTTCCAGCTTGTGGTGGATTTCCTTGGTGGACTTCCAGATCAGGAAGAAGCCGCCGCCCAGGAGAATGAGGTCCTTGAGCGAGATTCCGAGCATGCCCCCGCCGGCAGCCAAGGCGGTAGCCGTCTCGCTTTCCCCCGGTTTTCCGAAGAGCGGCTCCTGAAGTGCCGGGTGAATCGGAATGGAGAACAGCGGCTGGATCAGCCCCATGATCCAGGTCAGGGTGAAGAGCAGCAGGAGACGCATCACCATCGCCAGGCCGAGCCCGATGATCCGCGCCTTCTTCCGTTGATCCAAGGGAAGCCGGTCGACGAGGATCGAGATGAAGACGATGTTGTCGATGCCGAGAACGATCTCAAGCAGGGTCAGCGTGAAGAGCGCCGCCCAGGCATCCGCGCTGGCATACCAAGGCCCCGTGATTTCGGGCATGGAAACCGCGGCGGCCAAGAGCTGGGCACCGCTAGCAAACGAAGAGAGGCATTCGAGCATGACGCGGGGGAGATAGGCGCTTCAAGCGACTGGCGCAAGCTCGTGGGAGCGATTTCCCGACAAATCAGGCGGCGCTGAATTCCAGTGCCCGCTGCTTCATCTGGGTGGCCATCAGGTTGAGCGCGTTCGCCCGGGTCGGGGCGAGGTGCTCCTTGAGGCCGGTCTTGTCGATGAAGGAAAGATCGGCGGAGAGGATCTCGTCAGGAGTCCCGCCGTCGAGGACCCGCACGAAGAGGGCGATCATCCCCTTGGTGATCACGGAATCCGAATCGGCGAGGTAACGCACCTTGCCGCCCTCCGCGCGGGCATCGAGCCAGACCTGCGACTGGCAGCCCTTGATCAGCTTGTCGGCGGTCTTCATTTCCTCCGGCATGGCGGGCAGCTTGCGGCCGAGGCCGATCACGTATTCATAACGCTCCTGCCAGTCCGGGAAGAAGGACAGCTCCTCGAGAATCTCCTGCTGTTTTTCGGCGATGCTCATCGCGGCTCCAAGGAACGGCGGGAGAAGGGGGATTGCACGAGGAAAAAAGTTGATTAACCGAGCGCTCCGCAATCGGAGAAAACCCGCAAGGCTCCTTCCGGCCGCCAAGCCCGGGCCAAACTCACCCTCCTTCGTCCTCGCCCGGAGGACTGCGGCCCCTCCCCGATGACAGGAGTTACCGGCTACTCCGCGAGGATCGACACCGGGATGGTCACCACGTTGTTGTCGTAGTTGGTCTCCGACAGGATGCCGTCGGGATTCACCGTGAGCTCGAGTTGGTAGTCGCCGGCGGGGAGATCGTCGATTTCTATCCATTGCCCGGGGAGGCCGCTGTCGTAAACGTCGCCCCAACCGGCTTGAATGCCCTGGGTGCCGCAGTTGTAGCGGCGGCTGGTCTTCGCGCCGCGCTCCCAGCGGATGCTGTCGAGCAGGCAGAAGCTGACCTTGTTACCGGTGCGGAGTTCGTTGCCTTCCAGATCGAGCAGGCGGGAGCTGGCGAAGCCCTTGAAGTGATAGTGGCCGTGGCAGGGGTGGAATTCGAAGAAGGGATTGCCCTCGGGATCGGGCATCACCATGTCCACCGCCCCGAGATTCCGGACCTCCGTGCTGTAGCGCAGCAGGCGGCGTTGCCCCGAGCCGATCAGGCCTTCCTGGACCTCGCAGGAAGTTTCGTCGAACTCCTCGGTGCTGACATAGGGCCGGAGCGCATCGGCCCAAGGCATGAGGTCCGCGCCATCGCCCGCCACCGCGGCCATGAGGGAACGGCCGGAGAACGCTCGGGTGGCATCGAGGGCGATGTAGTAGTCCCCGGCCTGGGTTTCCGGAATGACCACCCGGTTGGCACCGCGGAGGGTCGGCTCGCCGCGCACCGGCTTGTCGATCGGGGGAGGCTCTCCGTAAAGGACGGCCAAGGCCGACTTGCCCTTCCCGCCTTCCGTCTGAATGGAGAGCCTCTCACCTTCCCCCACCGTGACGCGGAAGAGATGCCGCTGGCCCTTGAGCGCGGCGAGGTGCGAGATGGTGCGCGTATTGACCAGATCGATGATATCCCCGGGCGGGCGGATCTGGTAGATGGCCTCGCCGACCGGCCCCTCTTGCCCCGCGGCGGTGTAGGAGCGGGCTTTGAGCGTGGTATCTTCCGTGACGGTCACGCTGGCCGAGGCGAGCGGCGAACCGGCGTCGGGGTCGTTGCCATCGGTGGTGAAACGGGTGCTGGCGTTCTTCACCCGGGTTTTGATCTGGCAGTTGATCCCACCCGCATAGAGGCCCGGCGGCGGAGTGAAGGAAGGCTGCAGGAGCGCCCCTTTCCCAACCGGAGTCTGCACGCTCAATTGCACGCCCGCGTAGCCGCCATCGGCCTGAATACCGATGTACCAAACCCCTTCCGCCGCCTCGGGCACGCGGATCTGCTGGCGGGTGCCGGGATAGGTCGAGGCGTAATCGGTCTCGCCGCCATCGTAGGTCGGGTGCGCGCCTTGACGGACGAAGAGGTCCACATTTCCGGCGCCGCCGCTCGTGGTGACGATCATGCGCGCCGCTGAGGGCGGCACGATCACCTTGTAGACGACGAAGGCATGCGGGTCCGACGAGATCAAGCCGCCGACCGGCACGCCGGACTGGACGATCTTCGGGAACGGGGTGACCTCGAAATGCGCCCGCGCAGGCAGGAGGGCCAGGACGCCGAGCAGGAGGGTGAGCACTGCCTTCATGGGCGCGAAGTTTTCCACACCGGGCGAAAAGAGAAAGCCGAAGTTCCGCCGAAAATCCCGATTACCGAAGCATCGACAGCGCCTTGTCCACGGCGGTCACAAGGGCATCGACCTCCGCCTCCGTATTGTAAACGGCGAAGGAAGCCCGGGTGGTGCCGGTGATCCCGAAGCGGGCCATGAGCGGCTGGCAGCAGTGATGACCGGTGCGGACGGCCACGCCCATCTGGTCGATGAGGGTGCCGAGATCGTAGTGATGGACGCCCCCGATGCCGAAGGACAGGGCTCCCGCGCGGTCGGCGGGACCGTAGAGCCGAACCCCGACAAGGGAGGAAAGGCCGTCGGCAGCGCGGCGGATCAGCTTGGTTTCGTGGTCTCCGATCTCTCCGAGGCCGATGGATTCCATGAAGTCGAACGCGGCGGCGAGGGCGATGGCCCCCTCGATATTCGGGGTCCCGGCTTCGTATTTGAAGGGGAGATCGTTGTAGGTGGTTTTCGCGAAGGTCACCTCCTTGATCATTTCGCCACCCCCCCGCCATGGCGGGAGGGAGTCGAGGACCTCACGCTTGCCCCAGAGGACGCCGATTCCGGTGGGGGCGTAGGCCTTGTGGCCGGAAAGTGCCAGGAAGTCCGCGCCGAGCGATTGGACATCGATGCCTAGGTGCGGTGCCGCTTGGGCAGCATCGAGCAGGACGAGCGCCCCGGCCGACTTGGCGGCGGCGATCATCTCGCGGACCGGGTTTACGGTGCCGAAGGCATTCGAGATCCACGTGAAGGCCGCGACGCGGGTGCGGTCGGTCAGCAAGGAGTGGTAGGCGTCCTGGTCGAGGGTGCCGTCGTCGTGGCAGGGGACGACTTTCAGCATCGCTCCCGTGCGCTCGCAGAGCATCTGCCATGGGACGATGTTCGAGTGGTGCTCCAGCGTGGAGATGAGGACCTCGTCGCCGGGCGAAAGTGTGCCAGCGAGCCCGATCACCGACGCAACCAGGTTGATGCCATCGGTGGTGCCGG
>CBFGPU010000326.1:0-4420 GCA_965650715.1 uncultured Haloferula sp.
CAGCGGCGGTTCCGCTTCCTTCGGTCCGGTTGCGATGGGGGCGGGGAGCGAGGGAGAATTGACGATTTCCGTGCTTAACACGGGTATCACCAATCTCTCGATCAGCGCGCTCAGCTTGGTGGGCCCGCACGCGGCCGATTTCAGCGTCACGAGCGGGGCTGCGCCTTTCAACATTTCCGCGGACGACGACAAGCCGATCGAGGTGAGCTTCCATCCCTCCGCCTCGGGCATCCGCAATGCCACGCTGCGGATCACCAACAGCGACTCGGACGAGGGCATCTTCGAGATCGTCCTGTCCGGGCGGGGGCTTTCCGCGGCCGAGGACACGGATGGCGACGGGCTGAACGATGTCTCGGAACTGCGGATGGCCTCGCTCGGCTTCGATTGGGAGAACCCCGATCCGGACCTTGTCGCGGCCTTCGATACGTACTACGCCAACGGCTCCTTCTTCGATCCGTCGAAGGTTCAGGCCTTGCGGCTGCGGGCGCCGCAGATGACGCGGACGAGCGGGGGGCAAACGACGCTGACCTTCTCGCTTCTCAAATCGACGGACTTCCAGATCTACCAGCCGCTGCCTTTCACGATCCCGGAAGCGACGTTGAATCCGGCGGGCGAGCTGGAGTTCCGCTTCAGCGTGCCTGACGATACCGAGTTCTACCGCTTGGAAACCAAATAGCTTCGAAACGGGAAATGCTTTCCTCCTTCCACCACCGCCTCCGAACCGCCCGCGCCGGGACTATCCCGGCGCTGGGCTTGTCGTGCGGGATCCTGTCGGCGGCTCCGATTCCCTACTCGCCCGAGCATTCCTACGCCTCGCCCGCCACGGCGCGGCAGATTGCATCCCAACTGGGATACTCGGTGGCGGCGGATTCGACCTATCTGGCCATCGCTTCCCCTTACGACGACACCGGCGGCGAGGATTGCGGCATCGTGGGGGTTTACAACGCCAGCACGGGTGTCCTTGTGCGGGTGCTGAGCAATCCGGTGCCCTCGCATCAGGCTCTTTTCGGGTGGTCGGTGGCGGTTGCGGGGAACCGTGTGGTCGTGGGCGTGCCCGACGACGACACGGGCGCGGATGATGGCGGCATCGCTTACGTTTACGACATGTCCTCGGCCACGCCGGAGGTGCCGGTGCGCACCTTGGTGAATCCGGACGCGGGCGAGAACGACGCCTTCGGCTACGCGGTGGCGATCTCCGGCGACCGGGTGGTGGTCGGTGCCCGCTATGGCGATTCCGGGGTGGCTCACGCGGGCATGGCGTATGTGTACGATCTGGCTTCCGCGACGCCGGAGCAGCCGGTCCTGGGGCTGCCGAATCCCGCGGCGTCCGGCCAGAATTTCGGCCATGCCGTGGCGATCTCGGGCTCGCGGGTGGTAGTGGGAGCGCCGCAGGAAACGGGTGGTGGCGATTTGAGCCGGGTGTATGTGTATGACGTTTCATCCGGCACGCCGCAGGTTCCGGTGGGGACGTTCGCGGACGCCACGGCCGGAACGAACGAGCGCTTCGGCTGGTCCGTTTCGGTATCGGGCGACAAGGTGGCCGTCGGTGCGCCCCATGAGGACAGCGGCGCGGATAACAGCGGTGCCACTTACGTCTATGATTTCACCGCGGGTCCGCCCTCCGGGCCTTGGGCGACGATCCTCAATCCGGCACCGGCGATCAGCGACGAGTTCGGTGCGGCGGTATCGGTCTCCGGCAACCATCTGGCGATCGGCAACGCGCTCGACGATCAGGGTGCCAGCGAAGCGGGACGGGTCTATGCCTATGAATTGAACACCGGCGGGGCCTCGCTTTATGCCACCATGGAGAACCCGAGTCCCCAGAGCGGGGATCAGTTCGGGCGCGCGGTATCATTCGCGGGCAACCGCCTGCTGACCGGTGCCCACGGCGACAATACCGGCGGCAGCGACGTGGGTTCGGCCTATGTCTATGATTTCGCGGGATCCCCCCCGCCGGTGCCGCTCTTCACGATCAACACGCCGAGCATCTCCTCGGCCGAGGAATTCGGCACCGCGGTGGCGATATCCGGGTCGATCGTGGTCATCGGCGCGCACCATGACGACAAGGCGGGAAACCAGAACTCCGGCACGGTTTTCCTCTACGACCGGCAGTCGCCCACGCCCGGGACCCCGGTGCTGATCCTGGAGAATCCGAACCCGACCTTGAACGATTATTTCGGGGCTGCGGTGGCGATCAACGGCGACGTCGTGGCGGTGGCGGCCTATCAGGATGACAACCCGGTGACCAACAGCGGCGTGGTGTATCTCTACGACCGGAACTCCGGCACGCCGACGGTGCCGTTCCTGACGATTATCAATCCCGCAGCGAACTCGCAGGACCAGTTCGGCAACGCGATCGCGATCTCCGGGTCCCGTCTCGTGGTCGGGTGTGCGAAGAACGATGTGGGTGCCACCGGCGATGCGGGCAGCGCGTATGTTTTCGACCTTTCCTCCGGCACTCCCGCGGTGCCGGTGGCCGCTCTGGACAATCCGGCACCCGCCGCCGACGACGGCTTCGGTTACTCGGTGGCGATCTCAGGTACGAAGGTCTTCGTAGGTGCGCCGGGCAACGACACGGGGGCGGCGAATGCGGGCTCGGCCTACCTCTACGATATTTCCTCCGGCACTCCCGCGGTGCCCGTCGCGGTTTTCGACAATCCGAATCCCACGCTCGACGATTTCTTCGGCCATGCCGTGGCGGTGTCCGACGGGTGGCTGGTGGCCGGTGCCTATCAGGACGATGCCGGCGACCGGGACGCGGGTTGCGCGTATGTGTATTCTTTCGGCGAACTGCCCTCAACCGCGCCCTTCCTGACATTGCTGAATCCCTCGCCGGAGCCGGAAGACTATTTCGGGATCGCGACAGCGATCTCCGGCTCGCGCATCGTGATCGGCGCGTCTGAAATGGACCTCTTTGCCGCCGATGCCGGCAGCGCCTTCGTGTACGAAATGACATCCGCGAACCCGCAGGCGGCGGTGGAGACCTTGGATTGCGGCGTCCACAAGAACGGGGATGCGTTCGGGTTCTCGGTGGCGATCGACGGGGTGGACATCGTGGTGGGCGCGCCTCTGGACGACGGGAATACCTTCGACCGTGGTGCCGCGCATGTCTTCGATCCCGATCCGCCGCAGCCGCAGATGCAGGTCGAGCAGCCGCCCGGTACCGGCTTGATCGGGGGGGCGGCGAGCATCCATTTCGGCGATGCCCCGGTGGGGACGAGCGGGGGGACGCAGATGGTCGTGGTCAGGAACGTGGGCACGGCCTCGCTGGAGGTCACGGGGATCTCGCTTCTCTCGGGTCATACGGACGACTTCCAGGTGTATCCCCCGCAATTGCCGGTGGCCTTGGCAGTGGACCAGACGGCGACCTTCGAGGTGGGATTCACCCCTGCGGCCGCCGGTACCCGGATCGCGACGCTGCGGATCGCGAGCAACGCGACCGGCAACAGCCCTTTCGATATCACGCTGACCGGGCAATCGCTGGCGGCGGATCACGATACCGATGGCGATGGCCTGAACGACGTGCTTGAATTGCAGCTCGAGGCGCTCGGTTTCGATTGGCAGGTCGATGACAGCGAGCTCGCGGCCCTGCTGCTGTCCGGCGCGAATGTCACGGGAGCCTATTCGCTGGAGCAGCTCGAGGCGATGCATCCGGGAATGCCGCTGGCTCCGGTGAATCCCGCCACGGGAGAATTCACGCTCACCGTCGGGGTGAAAAGATCGGTGGATCTGCAGAACTTCGACCTGGTGCCGATGGCTGCCGGGCAGACTTTCATCAACGGGCAAGGGGCGCTGGAGTTCCATTTCGAGTCGCCGGACCCGAAGGTGTTCTTCCGGCTCGAGCCGAGGTAGGGAGTTCGTGTGATATGCCGTGAGCGAACCGGCGGGGCCGGTTGCGGGAGGGGGTGATCCGGTTTCCGCCGCTGGATTTCCGGCGGGCTGAGGATGGCTTTCCGCGGTTCCGGCCGGGTCTGGATTCGAATTGACTTTTCTAGCAAAACTCCAGCACCATCTGCTAGTCCACCCAGACTCCCACAGCATGTTCACCCCCCCAATGCACCCTGTGGAGCGACTTTTGGCCGGCGCATCGCTGGCATGGTTCGCCCTTTGCGCTCCCTCCACCGCCCAGGATTTCTCGCTGCGTGTTGCCGATGGCGACCGCGCGTTGTTCGAAACTTTTCCTGTTCCCGGCGAGGCGCTCGCCGGGATGAAGGGTGGTTTCTATTTCGGCCTCGATGCCACCGCGACGTACGATTCGAACTTCTTCATCCTCCAGGATTATCCGGAGAGCGAGTTGGTGGTGGATGTGGCGCCGTGGGTGATGTACCGCTCCGATCCGGAGGGTGGTGCGAGGTTGTCCTTCGAGGCGCGCTATTCGCCGGTCCTCCATACCTATTGGAACAACTCGCATCTCAACGGG
>CBFGPU010000327.1:0-4413 GCA_965650715.1 uncultured Haloferula sp.
ATGGAAGCCCATGGCGGAACGATCTCGGCATCGAGCCCGCCGGAAGGCGGTGCGGTGATCGAGCTCCGCTTCAGCGTGTAAGCCGCCGCGCTGCGGATCACCTCGCCTGTGCAAATTGCAGCGCCATCAATTCTTTGACGCGGCTCGCCCGCCGATGTTGATTGGGCTCCCATATGGAATCGGGAGGAGCGGATGCTGGCGAAGAGAGGATCTCGGATTGGTTGCAGTCCAGACGTGGCAATTTCGACGAACTCGTGGAGTTCGTCGAAGACTATGCCATTTTCACCTTGAGCCCGGCCGGGATCATCCTGGATTGGAACCGCGGGGCGGAACGGCTGACCGGTTACCGGCCGGCAGAGATCGTCGGTCGGCACTTCTCGGAATTCCACGGTGCCGAAGATATCGCGGACGGTTTGCCGGCGCGGGAACTGGAGATCGCGGCAGGCGAAGGGCGTTTTTCCGACGAGGGATGGCGCTTCCGCAAGGACGGTCGCCGGATCTGGGCGAGCGTGACCCTCACGGCTCTGAGGTCGCATGACGGGGAGATCGCGGGGTTCCTGATGATCACGCGGGATCTGACAGAGCGGCACGAGCGGATCGAGGAGCTGCGGCAGAGCGAGGAGCGCTTCCGCCTGATGATCGAGAATGTGTCGGACTATGCGATTTTCATGCTCAATCCGGAAGGCCGCGTGGCCAGTTGGAACAACGGGGCGCGGCGGATCAAGGGCTATACGGCCGAAGAAATCATCGGCCGGCATTTCTCGGTGTTCTATCCGGCCGATGCCAATGCCGCGGGCCTGCCCGCGAAGCTGCTGTCGATGGCCCTGAAGGGCGGACGGGTCGAGGACTTGGGATGGCGCATCCGGAAGGATGGTACGCGGTTCTGGGGACAGGTGACCATCACCGCGCTGTACGATGAACGGAGAATCCTGCGGGGCTTCGCGAAGATCACGCGCGATCTTACCATGAACCGGCACGTGGACCAGCTCCGCAAGGCGGGACGGAAGAAAGACACTTTCCTGGCGACGCTGGCGCACGAGTTGAGAAATCCCTTGGCACCCATTCTCACCGGCCTCGAAGTGATCCTGAAGTCGCCCGAGGACAGCCACAGGATCACGAAAGTGGCCGGGATGCTGCGGCGGCAAGTGGACCAGATGTCCCGCTTGATCGAAGACCTCGTGGACATTTCGCGGATCACTTCCGGGAAAGTGGCGCTGAGGAAAGGCATCGTCTCGGTCGCGGACATCGTGTCGCGCTCCCTCGAAGCCGCGAAACCCGGGATCGAGCAGAAGCGGCAACGGTTGACACAGTATTTGCCGACCTCCGAGGTCCTTGTTCACGCGGATCTGCATCGGCTGAGCCAGGCGCTGACCAACCTCCTGTCGAATGCGGTGAGGTACACCCCGCCCGGAGGGAATATCGCGCTTTCATGTCGGGTGGACGGGCAGATGCTGCTGATTGCCGTGGAGGACGATGGCATCGGCATCGCCCCTGAGAACCAGGAGGAAATCTTCGACCTCTTCGAACAGGGTGAAAACGGCGTGACCGAGGGCTTGGGAATCGGCCTAACCCTCGTGCGGACGATCGCCCGCCTCCATGGAGGAACCGTCACCGTGGAAAGCGCGGGTGAAGGTCGCGGAAGCACCTTCACCCTCCGGCTGCCGGTCGTCACCAGCATGGTCCGCGACCAACCGACGGCCGGGGCGGGGACCGAAGAGCGGGATCAACGGAAAGGGAGGGTCCTGATCGCGGACGACAACCTCGACAGTGCGGAGATGCTCTCGATGTTCTTCAACGGCGAAGGGATGGACACCGCCATCGCCCACGATGGCGTCGAAGCCGTGGAACTTGCGGCGAGTTTCCGGCCCCACCTGGCATGTCTGGATCTCGGGATGCCAGGGATGGATGGCCTGGAATCCGCAAGGAGGATCAGGAAGAACAATCCCGAGGTCGTCCTGGTGGCGATCAGCGGGTGGGCCGGCGAGGAAGACCGCAACCGGAGCAAAGCGGCGGGCTTCGACTCCCACCTCGCAAAACCCGCGGCACCTTCGGATTTGCGGGAGATCCTCCGGAGGTGCACGTCCATGGCGTAGCGGTTACGCACGAGGCGGAAGCGCCAAGGAGTGGGGGACTCATGCCCCCGGCCTGCAGGCTCGCCGCTCCTTACGGCTGGCGCATCCGGCGGAGCGCGGGCTATGCTGACTCGATTGCACCTCGCGGGCAGGGACACGGAATCCCAACCTGTCATCCCTTCGTGAAACAGGGTCGTTTCCGTTTCATCTTCCTGTTGCTGGGAATGGCGCTGCTTTTTCGTGGAGCCATGGCCACTGCTGCCGGGGAGTCGTCTCCACTTCATCCGAAGGTGGGGGTGGGTGCCTGGATCTGGGACCAGGAGACCCGCGACCGGCAGGAGTGCCGCTTCGTGCGGGCCTTCGAGATCCCCGGGGGTGCCGAAGTGATCTCGGCCTGGCTGCGCATCACGGCGGACAATTCCTACCACCTGTTTCTCGACGGCCAGCCGGTCGGCCGCGGCGGCGACTGGCGGGTGCTGATCGAGTATGACGTGAGGCTGCTGCTGACGCCCGGCGAGCACGTGCTCGCGGTGAACGCCTTGAACGACTTCGACGTCGCCGGCTTCCTTTTCGGCCTCCATGTCGAAATGAGCGACGGCCGGGTGATCGAGATTGCCTCGGACGATTCATGGAAGATCGCGCCGAACGATGCGGCCGGTTGGTAGAAAAAGAGCCGCGCATGGAAACGCTGGCCTGCCGCGAAGGTGCTCCGGCAAACCACTCCCGACTACCGCCCGCAGGTCTATCAGGCCCCCATATCCGAGCCGCTGGAGATCGCGCTCTGGCAGCGCAAGTGGTTCCAGGTCTCGAGCACGCTGGCAGCGGTCGCGGGGATCGCGGTCGGCCTGTTTCTCGCCAGCCGTCTGATCCTGAAATCGCAGATGGAGAAAGTGGTCCGCCGCGAGCGGGCCCGCATTGCGGTGGACCTCCACGACGACGTCGGCGGCGGTCTCACCCAACTCGTGCTGCTCGGTGAGACCTCGCGGCGGGAAGTGCCGTCCGATTCGCCGGCGGCCGAGGCATTGGCGCGCTTGTGCGACCAATCGCGCGGGTTGATGCGGGGCATGAACGAGACGGTGTGGCTGATCAATTCGCAGCGCGACACGATCCGCGACTTTGCGTCGTACGTGGCCAAGTATGCCGAGAGCTTCTTCCAGAACTCGCCGGTGCGCTGTCGCTTCGGCATCGAGGACGACCTGCCGCCGCTGCCTTGCGACCTCGGCATCCGCCGCAATCTCTTCCTTGCGGTGAAGGAGGCGTTGAACAACATCCTCCGTCACTCGCAGGCCGGGTCGGCGGAACTCGGGATCCATCGCCAGCGGAACGAACTGGTGGTGACGATCCGCGACAACGGCCGCGGCTTCGACCCGGGCAGGGAGAGCGAGGGCAACGGCCTGCGCAACATGGCGATGCGCGCTACCGAAGCGGGCGGGTGTTTCAAGGTGGAGAGCCGGCCGGGCGAAGGTAGCACGGTGGAGTTCCGCGTGCCCTTCCCGGCTCCTGCACGCTTCGGGCTCGCACGGCTTTTCCCTTGGAACCGCAAACGCGGTCCCGCTGAATGACCTCCGAGATGACCCGCAGCAGCAGCCCGCCGCCCCCTGTCCACCGCGTGGCCCTCGTCGAGGACCGCCGCGAGGTGCGCGAGCAGTGGGCAAGACTGTTGAACGGGTTCGAGGGGTTTTCCTGCGTCTGCGCCTGTTCCTCGGGCGAGGAGGCATTGCAAGCGATCCCGCCGCTGAAGCCGGACATCGTGCTCATGGACATCTTCCTGCCGCGCATGTCGGGCATCGAATGCACGGTGCGGCTCAAGGAATTGCTCCCGGAGAGCCGCGTGCTGATCCTGACCGCGTCCGATGACGAGGAGATGGTCTTTCCCGCGCTGGAGGCCGGGGCGGATGGCTACCTGCTCAAGCACTCCACGCCGGGCGAACTGCATAACGCCTTGCTGGACGTCCTGCACGGCGGGGTGCCGATGACCAGTGGCATCGCGCGCCGTGTGGCCGGGTTTTTCCGGCGCCGTGGCAAGGCCCGCAACGAGATGGACCGCCTGAGCCAGCGCGAGACCGAGGTGCTGGACCTGCTGGCGAAGGGCTTCGTGAACAAGGAGATTGCCGACAGCCTCTCGCTGAGCGTTGAGACCATCCGCAGCTACCTGAAGAACATCTACGAGAAGATGCACGTCCACTCGCGGGCGGAGGCGGTGGCGAAGTACATCACCGGCCGGGGGAACGGCGGGGATACCCGCAGTTGAGGGTATTGGGGGAATACGAGGGGGCTGCTATCTTCTGCAATCCGTGTCCGGATATTCCGGCACTTTGCGAAGCCCGCCGACCCAAGACCT
>CBFGPU010000328.1:0-4413 GCA_965650715.1 uncultured Haloferula sp.
GCGGATTCGCGATGATTCTCGGGAAACGTTGAACTCGCGCAAGATTCGGGCGGTTTGCTACGAATCGGGAGCATGCTTCTGCAAACACTTTCTGCAGGCCAATTCCGGCGCGCTTTCGCACTCCTCGCCCTGACCCCTGTCTTGGGTCAGGCCGAACCCGGGAAGACGACTCCCCCACCCTTCAAGGACTGGGGGACGGAGGCCATGGAGGTAATCCGGAAGGATATGTGGCTTCCCGAGAAAAAGCTCTACGCGGAGAAGGCGAACATCGTGGAGAAAAAGCCGGATCACCCTGCCTTCATGTGGGGTGTTGGAGTGCAGTTGACCGCGCTGACGGCGGCCGCGAGCCTGGAACCGGAGAAATACCTCAGCCCGCTGCAGGAGTATGCCGATGCGATCCAAGTGTATTGGTGGAAGCACGACGGCATCGAGGGCTTCGACGTCCAGCCCGGACCGAAGGCCTCCGACCGCTACTACGATGACAACGCCTGGCTTGTCCTCGCGCTCGCGGAGGTCCACGAGCTGACCAAGGAAAGGAGGTATCTCGACCGTGCCGAGGCCACCTTCCGCTTCGTAATGAGCGGGGAAGACGACAAGCTCGGCGGCGGGCTCTACTGGCGCGAGGTGGCGAAGGAATCCAAGAATACCTGCACGAACGCCCCGGCCATCGTATCCGCGCTGCGGCTTCATCAGCTTACCAAGGACGAAAAGTATCTGGAGACCGCCAAGCGCCTTTACACGTGGACTCGCAGGACACTCCAGGATCAGGACGGTCTCTTCTGGGACAACATCCGCCTCAATGGCCGCATCGACCGGCGGAAGTTCACCTACAACTCGGCACTGATGATCCGCGCGAACTGCCTCCTCCACGAGATCACCGGAGAGGCCGGCTACCTCGACGAGGCCAAGCGCATCGCCACCGCCGCGGAGAAGCAGTGGATCCATCCCTCCGGCGCGATCTCCGACAGCGGGCGGTTCGCGCACCTTTTGCTGGAGTCCTTCCTGGAACTCCATGATCGCGACAAGGATCCGCGTTGGCATCAAACAGTGAGCCGCTGCCTTGTCCATCTCCGTGGGAAAATGCGCGACGAGAACGGCCGCTACCCGCACCGCTGGGACCGCCGTCGTCCCGGCCCGATGCAGGAAGTGATGCTTCTCAACCAAGCGAGCCCGGCCCGTGCCTACTTGGTGGCGGCGCGGGAGATTGCTTCGCCATGAGCGCCCTTGCGCCGCTGGGTCCGTCCCAACCATGCGGCAATCTCCGCCCCGGCGAGAAAGGACTGGATCGAGACGAAGAGCCAGAAAAGGAACAGCAGGAGATTCAGCCCGCCGCCGATAAAGGATCCCCAGAAGCTGTGGCGCAGGTAAATATCGAGCACGCTCTTCAGCGAACCCGTGGTCACGGCGGCGAAGGCCGCACCCACGAACGCATGCTTCCATTGCGGCCGCCGGCGCGGCAGCACCTTCATGATCAGCGCGAAGGCAATCGTTAGCAGCAGGTAGGTCGTAAGCCAACCGAAGCGCTGGAGCAAATCAAGCTCCGCCAGCCATGGTGCCTCCATGCGTGCAGCCACATAAGCCGCGAAGCCCTGCGCCGCGGTGGCGACCACCAGAAGAACCCCGAACGACAGGATCAGGGCGGCGCACAACGCCCGAGCCCCGATCCGCCGCAACCAAGGACGCGAAGGATCCGCCGGAGCGGCTTCGTTCACGACATTGAGGGTCTTGCGCAATTGGGAAAGCACATGGGAACCGGCATAGGCCAAGGTGACCATCGCCACGACAAAGGCCAGCGGCTGGGAACGCGGCGCGATGCGGGCTCCCTCCACGATGCTCTCGATGGTGCGCGCGAGCTCGCCGCCGAGCACCGCGGCCAGTTGCTTCTCCAGTTCGCCGTGGGCGGCCTTTTCGCCGAGAATAAGGCCCGCCACCGTCACCCCGATCAGAAGCAAGGGCGGCAGGGAGATCAGGGCGTAGAAGGCAAGGGCCGCCGCGTTGTCCGTATGTCGATGATGCACCCAGCGGCGGCACATGCGCCGCCAGAAGAGGATCGATCGGAGCCGTCGGATGCGAAACACCCGCGAAGTCTAACACCCGGATCGCCGGACGAAAGGGTTGAAATGCGCGTTTAGCGAAGTCGCAGGTCGAGCAAGGGAAGGATACTGGAGTGATCATCCGTCCACACCGGCAAACGCGGACCGGCCTCCAGATCCTCCCATCCTCCCATCCGGATGAGTGGTTCGAGATCCGCGGTGGTTCGTGCGACCACCGCCCAGCGCGATGGCCAGCGTCCCTTCGCCTGCTCCTCTTCGGGAAAATCCACATCCTCGCGGAAAACACACGCAAGTCCGGCATCGCCTGCCAAGGCCGCCACCACCGGCCGGAGATCGATGTGAAGATTGGAGACATGGAAGGCGATCAACCCGCCCGGTGCCAGCTTGCGGAGGTAGAGATTCATGGCCTCCCGCGTGAGAAGATGAACGGGCACGGAATCCGATCCATACGCATCCATCACGATCAGCTCATAGTGCCCGGCGGGAGCCGGGCCGAGCTTGAGCCGGGCATCGCCGGTCTCGATCGCGATGTCCGCCTGCGAACGGGAAAGATAACTGAAGTACTGCGGGTCGGAAGCGATCGACTTCACCGCCGGATCGATCTCGTAGAAGACCAACTCCTGCCCCGGTTTTCCGTAAGCCGCGACCGCACCGGCACCGAGCCCCACGGCGGCAACCGCACCCCGTCCCCGGCTTGCAAAGATCCCGCCCAAGGGGCCTGCCGGGTGGTAGTAGCCCAAGGGAGTCTTCCCCCCCTCCCGATCGAGACTCTGGATGCCGTGGACCGTCTTGCCGTGGAAGAGATAGTGGAACTCTCCTTTCGCATCCGTGGTCACGCGATGAATCCCGAAGAAGCTGCGAGTGGCATGGAGCGTTCGCATTCCATGTGGCGGCAGGAAGTGGGCGACCGCGAGCAGTCCGGCGATAGCCACGGCGAACTTGCCACGGCCGCGCGACATCACGAAGCACCCCAGGGCCGGAACTCCGAATGCGACCAGTTGCCGTAAGCCCGTTTCCTCTCCGTTCGCAGGCCACCACCGCATCGCGGCCGCTGCCCATAGGGCTGGAAGTAGTCCCCACAAGAAACTCGACCGCGAGCCGCCCCGCACCGGAATCACCAACCACGCGGCCGCCACGAGCATCAACGGATACTCGGCGGTGGAGCGGAAAACCAGCGGCGCAAGCAAGGTATTGAACGCGCCACCGGTCACGCCTCCGACGGAGGTCCAGAAGTAGAACTCCGTGAGACGACGCGCGGGCGGGCGGATGGCCGCCAGCCTCACGTGACAGGCCAGCCCCGCGAGGAAGAAGCACGCGAGGTGGAGAACCACGAGCAAGGGAATCGGCGTTGTCGCCCCCATCGCGAGGACCATCACCACCGCAACGAGGAAGGGCACGAGCACACGGCCGCACCTCTCTCCCGACCATCGGCGGCTCCCGAAGGCGAGGATGAAAGTCGAGAGGTAGAGGGCCAAGGGGATCACCCACAGCAATGGCACCGCCGCGATCTCGCTCGAGATGTAGGTCGTGACGCTCAGCATCAGGCTACAGGGGACCGCGGCAAAGATCACCCAGCGAACCCGCTGCGACCCCGTGGCCGCCGCTTCTTCCTCCGTGATCACTCCGGCAGGAATTCCCGCATCCCTTCGTGCCAGGACACCGCAGACCAAGGACAGCAAGCCCAGACCACCGAAGCCCCATGCCCATGCAACGCGCTGATCGGTAAGGCTGCTGTAGGGCTCGATCAAAAAGGGATACGCCAGCAGCCCCGCGAGGCTCCCCGTATTGCTGGCCGCGTAGAGGAAATACGGATCGCGAGCCGCCGGATGCTCGGTCGAGGCGAACCATCTCTGGAGCAGCGGCGCGGTGGTGGAAACCGCGAAGAACGGCGCCCCCACGGAGATCGCCAGCAGACCGAGCAACCATAGGACGGGAGTCCCTTGCGCCGGCACGCCCCACGACGCAGGAACGCCGAAAGGAAGCATCGCCAGGGGCAAGAACATCACCGCCGCGTGAATCGCCAGATGCCGCCGCGAGCCCGCATGTCGCCCCATCAGGTGCGCATAGGCGTAGCCTGCGAGCAGCACGGCTTGGTAGAAGACCATCGCCGTGTTCCAGACAGCCGGTGCTCCGCCCAGCAGCGGCAATGCGAGCCGCGCGAACATGAGCTGGAGCAGGAACAGCAGTGCGGCTCCCAGAAAGATCGTTAAGCCGTAGATCGGCAGCGTGGCAGTGCCGGAGCGCATCCCTGCAGGTGAGACAATCGCGCCGCCCCCGCTCCGCCAAATCAAAAAGCCATCCGTTCAGCGTCCTCCCGGGAGCGTTGCCACGGGTTGTCCGATGCCCTTGTCCGGCTTCA
>CBFGPU010000329.1:0-4412 GCA_965650715.1 uncultured Haloferula sp.
ACCCGGCAATCCGCCTTCCCGTGGCGGATCAGGTCATCCACCACCGTCGGAATGTAGCACTCGGACTTCTGCTCGCCGCCCTTCTCCTTGAGGAAGGTGGTGAAGTGCTCTTCGATCTGGTCGAAGAACCTCTTGGTAAAGCCCCAGAAGTTCATCGAGACCGGACAGATGTCGGCGATCTCGCGGCGGCTGCCATCGAGCGCCGTGCCGCGGACGATCCCGTCTTCGTCGCGGGCGATGTCCACGACTTCCTCGACATCGGTCAGCAGCCCTTGGGCATCCGTATCGCAGATTCCGCGGTTCACCGAACCGTGTTCGGAAAGGGTGTTGCGGAGCGGATATCCCACCATCGAGTAGTGGTCCTTGCCCGCCTCGCCTCCGCTGCCGGCAAACCAGCGCGCGATCGACTGGTAAGCATCCGCGCCGTAGAAATCATCCGCATTGATCACCGCGAAGGGGCCGTCGGTCACGTGCCGGGCCGAGCGCACCGCATGCGCCGTGCCCCAGGGCTTCGTGCGGCCTTCCGGCACGGTAAATCCGGCCGGCAGGTCGTCCAGCTTCTGGAACGCATAGTCCACCCCGATCTTCCCGGCAAAGCGCGCACCCACCGTGTTCTTGAAGGCGTCCGCGAAATCCTCGCGGATGATGAACACCACCTTGCCGAAGCCCGCGCGGATCGCGTCGAAGACCGAATAATCGAGCACCGTCTCGCCGTTCGGGCCCATCGGGTCCATTTGCTTGAGGCCGCCGTAACGGGAGCCCATGCCTGCGGCGAGAACGAGAAGAGTCGGTTTCATCGGTATCTATCGTGGTCGGAGTGCGGCGGGGTTATGAAGGCCGCCCGCGCGCCGGGCAATGCGGAATGGCGCATGCAGGCTGCGGAAGGGCGAATCCTCAGGCTTCATCCCACCGGATATCCCGCCTCACTCCCACGACGTGGAAATGATCGTCTGGATCCATGACGAATCCCTTCGCGTCGACCTTCACTCCCTCAGCCACGAGCAGTTCGCGCTGCCGCGCCGCCAGTTCCGGGTCCATGGCGCGGCTGATCCGCCCCTCTGCCGCGACCACGCGCTGCCACGGCAAACGCGCTGATTCCTCCTCGGTCAGCCGGGAGAGCACCTGCGCGACGTGCCGCGGATTGCAGTTCATGTGTAGCGCGATCGACCCGTAAGTCGTGAAACGACCCTCCGGGATCAAAGCAACCAAGCGGATCACTTCAGCTCGGATGCGGGCAAAGGCGACGGATTTGGCCATATCCAGAGACCGGGACACTTCGATGCGGTGATTCACCGCTTCCGGTTTTTCCTAGCAGCCCGATAGAGGATTTCAACCTCCTGAAGCAACTGCGGCTCCATTTCACCGATACGCTCCGGGAGATCCATTGCTCCATGCTTCACGGTGAGAACGAAAACCACGTCGTCCTTGATGGCGCAGACCAGAAAATGCTGGCGCACCCTGTAGAACTGAAGGGCGTCCGACACCCCTGATTTTGCCCTGAGCAAGCCGGGGGTTTCCCGGAGACGCTGCAAACCCTGTTCAAGCGCTGCCATGTATTCCGCTGCGACCCGCTTGCCCCACTGCACGCGTGAATGGCTTTCAATCTCCAAGAGATCTTCAATTGCCAAGCGAGAGACAAGGAGCCGGGCCACTACTTCCAGCCTTCGCGTTCCCGCTTTTTCCCTTCAGCCATCAAATCCTTCAGGCTGCCGGTGAATTCGACGGACCTTCCCTCGATGATGTCGCGGTACCCCTCCACAACGGAATCCCGGAATTCCGCAGCCTCCATCCGGCGCTTCTTCTCACGCAGAACGTCGCGGAGGAACTCGCTCGGGGTTGCGTAATCCGTTCCATCCCCGGAGTTGCGGTCAATAAAGGCACGCAGTTCGTCGGTAAGTGACAGGTTGAGACTGCTCGACATCGAAGTGGCGCGAATATGACATTCGTGGCAAAAATCGTCAATATCCGCCATAGCGCGGATATTCACGGCGTGGTCTCACCGCATGAAGGCCTCAGGCATTCCGTTGCCGGCGTCATTCGCGGGTCGGGGGACACCCCAAAATCCGCCCTGAAAACCAATCTCCGCCCCGCAGCACCGGAAAGCGGTTGCCGCCCTTCCCGACCCTTGTTTAGCCTCTTGCCCGTGCCGGAAACCGAGGAAGCCGTCAGGATCGCCGCAGGATCGGATCGCGACTATGTCCGCGACGTTTTCAGGGCGATGCTCCGGGCGCGACTCCTTGAAAACAAGCTGTCCAGCCTCTACAAGGCGGGCAAGATCGTCGGCGGTGTCTACCTCGGGAAGGGGCAGGAAGCCGTCAGCGCCGCGCTGGGCACCGCGCTGATCAAGGGCCGTGACATTTTCGCCCCTTTGATCCGCGACCAAGCGGGCCGCACCGCCTTCGGCGAGCCCTTGATCGATTGCACCCGCACCTACCTGGGCTCCGTGCTGGGACCGATGAGGGGCCGCGACGGCAATATCCACCGGGGACGACCGCTCGACGGGATGCCCGCGATGATCAGCCACCTCGGTGCTGCCGTCTCGGTGGTCGCCGGGATGCTCGTCGCGCGCCGGCTGAAGGGTCAACTCGCCGGGATTGTCGGCGCGACCTGCGTGGGCGACGGGGCGACTTCGACCGGCTCCTTCCACGAAGGGCTGAACATGGCCGCGGTCGAGAATCTGCCGATGGTCGTAATCGTCGGGAACAACCAGTTCGCCTATTCCACTCCCACCGACCGCCAGTTCGCCTGCGCCGACTTGCTCGACCGCGCGAAAGGCTACGGCGTCGGCGGCCACTCGGTCGATGGCACCGACATGCTCGCCTGCACGAAGGTGATCGGGAATGCCGTGCGCCTCGCCCGAGAGGGCGGCGGGCCGCAGATGGTGGTCGCCCGCTTGCTGCGCCTCAGCGGCCACGGTGAGCACGATGACGGCAGCTACGTGCCGCCCGTCCTGAAGGCCGGGCAGCTCGGCCGCGATTGCCTGGAGACCGGCATCGCCCAGATGATCGAGAGCGGCTACGCCGGCGTGGACGAGATCGAGCGCTGGAAGTCCGACTTCGCCGACGAAGTCCAGGCGGCCGTCGCCCAAGCCCAGCAAGAACCCTCGCCCGATCCCTGGCACGAGGAATGGCACGCCTGCGCTACGGAAACGGGAAGACTTTGACGATGAGCGTGACTTATGTGGATGCGATCCGGGATGCGCAGGAAAAGCTGCTGCGTGAAGACCCGCGCGTTTTCCTCTACGGCCAGGACATTTCCCAGTTCGGCGGGGCCTTCAAGGCGACCAAGGGTCTTGCCGAGGCCTTCCCCGGCCGGGTGCTGGACTCCCCGATCAGCGAGGACGCCATGATCGGCATGGCCGTGGGTGCCGCCATCGAGGGCATGCGCCCGATCGTGGAAATGCAGTTTGCGGACTTCTCCTCGATCGCCTTCAACCAGATCGTCAACCAGGCCGCCACGCACTACTACCGCACCGGCGTGCCCGTCCCCATCACGGTCCGCCTGCCCTCCGGCGGAACCCCCGGCTCCGGCCCCTTCCACAGCCAGAGCATGGAGGCGCTCTACGCCCACTACCCCGGCCTGATCGTGGTTACCCCGGCGACCGTCTCGGATGCCTACCACATGCTGTTGGATGCGGTGGCGCTGGACGATCCGGTCATCTACTGCGAGCACAAGTTCCTCTACCGCTGGCTCAAGGCCCCGCGCATCAACGGCGACCATCTTCCCATCGGCAAGGCGCGCATCATCCGCCCGGGCAAGCACGCCACCGTGGTCGCCTACAGCGCGATGGTCCACGAGGCCGTGCGCGCCGCGGACCGCCTGAAGGAGGAAGGTAGCTGGGAGATCGAGGTCGTGGACCTGCGCTCGGTGAAGCCGCTCGACATCGATACCGTGCTTGCCAGCGTCGCCCGCACCGGCCGGCTGCTTGCGCTCGGCGAGGCCTTTCCCTGGGGTGGCGTCACCGCGGAGGTGGTTGCGCGGGTCTGTGCCGATGGCTTCCACCTGCTCGATGCCCCGCCGGTCCGCCTGAACTCGCGCGACACGCCGGTTCCCTACCATCCCAAGCTCTGGGCCGCGCACCGCCCCACGCCGGAGTCCATCTGCCTCGAACTCCGCAAGCTCCTCACCTTCTGAGCTACGATTCTTTTAGTAATTAGTGCTTAGGACTTAGAAATTTTCCTTCCATGCCTACCGTCCCCATCCTGATGCCCCAGCTCGGCGAGTCCATCGCCGAGGCGACCGTCGTCCGCATCGGCATCGCCCCCGGCGATACGGTGCAGACCGACCAGGAGATCATCGAGGTGGAGACCAGCAAGGCCACGATGGGCGTCACCACGATCTGCCGCGGCACGGTGAAGGAGATCTTCGCGAAGGAAGGCGAGACCTACTCGGTGGGCACCACCCTGGGTCTG
>CBFGPU010000330.1:0-4399 GCA_965650715.1 uncultured Haloferula sp.
AGGAGAAGCGGTCAGCGCTTTTCAAGCCTCCCAAACGCGATTGGTCGAGAAATCTTATGAGTTAACTTAACTTCGGGACAAGAATCGGCTTTCGCAGATCTACTGATGGATTTCAACCGCAACCGGGCGAAGCGAACCGGATTTCACCCTTGGCAGAAGATACCACTGCTTGGTCCCGATGCTTGAAAACACCCGGCCCGGAAAAACGGACCGGGTGCAGAAGGCGAACGGATCCCTTACTCAACCCGCGCGCGGATGAACTCGCGCGGGTCGCCCGAGACCGGACCGGGACTGCGGAAGGTGCGGTAAACCCAGCCCGCCCCGCTCAAACCCGGCAGCCCCGCCTGGATCGCGGTGGCATCCGCTCCGGTGACTTCGTCCACGTCGAGCGCCCAAGCCCCGAGATCGTCGCCGGCCTCGATGGTGTAGGTGACTCCGTCGCCCGACGCGCCGAGGGATGTCGCCCCGTTGAAGGTGCCCACCGCGCTGCGCACCGGCAGCGTTAGAGTGAGCGTGGGCTGATCGTCCACGCTGGCGATCTTCACCACGATCTTGCCGCCCGTAGTGCCGGAAAGCGGGTTTCCGTCGAAGGCGAATTCACCGAGGTTGTCCAAGCTGTCCAGGTCGGGGTTGTCGGACGGATCGTCGTTGCCGGATGTCAGGCCCTTGTCCGTCGCCCAGGTCTCGAACGGTGTGGCGGTGCCGCTGCTGGTCACGTTCAGGAATCCCGCCCCGGTGATGAATGGTGTCTCGAACTGGGCGCCCGATCCCACCGCTCCATAGACACCGATGGCCTGCGGCGCTCCGTCGATGAAGAGCTTGGCGACCGTGTCGGTCTCGGCGTGGAAGAGATCCAGCTTCCCCGGCGTCGAAATGAAGATCGACGAGCCGTCGGCGAAGTTGGGCAGGGTGTGCGACACGATGCCGTTCGTGATGATCGTGTCGCCGGTGTAGGTATTGGCACCCCCGAGGTAGGTAAGGGCCGGACCCGAGTGGGTCAGGCTTCCGGTTCCGGAGACGTTGTTGTTGAAAACAAACTCCGTGACCCCTTCGGCGAGGCTCCGGTTGATCACTAGCGCGGCGTTGTTGATCACGTCCGTGGTGCTCAGGTTGCCCGTCGTTCCGCCGTTTCCGACCTGCAGGACCCCTTCGCTGATCGTCGTGGTCTGCAGGTAGCTGTTGTCGTTGCTGAAGATCAGCGTGCCCGGACCCGCCTTCGTCAGCGTGGACGTGGAAGCGCTGCCGCTCAGCACCCCGCTGAACTCGGTAATCGCGTTGTTGATGATGAAGCTCTTCGCTCCACCGCCGGTTGCGACCGTACCCGTGAAGAGCAGGTTGCCGGTCTCGGCAGTGCCGAAGGTGGTGGAATTGCTGTAGGAGATCGGGTTGGTCACGGTGCGCGCCATGGCTCCCGAGGAGCGGATCCCGCCGTCGCGGAAGTCGATCAGACCCGTGCCCAGAACGGTTTCATCGGATCCGATCGCAATCATGCCACCGCCGAGGCGGCTGACTCCGGTATAGGTGTTGGCTCCCGTCAACGTCAGAGTGTTGGCTCCGAGTTTGGTCAAGGCTCCCGGATTCGAGCCGTTCGCGGCCGGGCCCGACCCGCTGATCACGTTGTCCAGCGTCACGTCATCGGAGCGGTTGATGATCAGACCCGAGGTGGCGGAGGCGATGTCGATCGGGTTGCTGTTGATCGCGCCGGAAGTACCGCCGTTGCCAAGCTGCAGGAAGCCGTTCGTCAGGACGGTGTTGCCCGTGTATCCCGCGGTGCTCGTCAGCGTGAGCGTGTTGTTGCCGGTTTTCGTCAGGGTTCTCGACCCTCCGCTTTCGGTCAGGGTGCCGTTGATGACCACCTGTTGGCCGTTCGCCTCGATCGTGGTGGTGTCCCCGGCGAGTGTGATCGTGCCCGTCCAGGTGCCGGTGCCGCCGCCTTGGTTATGCAGCGTCCCTCCGGTATTCAGCGTGACAGGCGTGGCAATGCTCCGGGCTCCGTAGGTGCCCGCCCGGCCCCCCGTGTTGACCGTGACCGTGCCGGTGGCACCGCCGAAGGCGTTGTCGGTATTCTCCGCCCAGATGCTTCCGGCGTTCGCGGCGATGTGGATCGGCGTGGCGCTGGCATCACCCCGGAAACCGACACCGTCGGTGTTGGTGATGGTGAGCGTGTGGCCGTTGCCGGTGATGGTTCCGAAACCGGCGACGTTCGCGAATCCGATATCGAGGCGACCCGTTCCCCCGATGGTGGCGTTTCCGGAGAGCACCAGGTTCTTCACTCCCGCGTTCGATTGGACGGACGCGCCGGTATTCACCAGCGCCCCCGCATTGGCAGGGGAGGGACCCGCGCCGGCGATGGTGTAGGTGTATCCGCCCGTGGCGATCCCGCCCGGTGCTTGGCCGTTGATATCGACCTGCGCGCCGCTGGCCACCGTGATGCCGGACGACTGCCCGAAGGCGTCGCGGCTGCCCATCCGGAGGATACCGCCATTGACCGTGATCGGGCCCGTGAAGTTTTGGCCGTTTGCCCCGCCGAGAATCACCACGCCGGCGTTGTTTTTCGTGATCGAAGCCCCGCCTGAGATGAAGCCCGTTCCGGTCCCGGAAAGCAGGTAGTCGCTGCCGGTTTCATTCTCGAAGGTGATGCTCCGCGGGCTGACCGTGCTGGCGATGGTCACGAACTTGGTGGTGGCGACGTTCGGGAAGGTAACCGCATCCACCTGGAAGAACTTGTCCGAAGTGCCGGTCCAGTTGGCGGTCGTGTTGACATCCCAGTTGCCGCTGATGGCACCGGTCCAAGTGACCTCGCCCGCGCTCACGCTAAGGTCGATCTTCTTGCCGACCGTGTCGTTGGTGAAGGTGAACCCCCGGTAGGCGGTCGCTCCTCCGGCGAGGGTGAAGTTCGTTTCGTCGCCGCTCAGGAAGCCGTCGTAGCTCACGACTTTGAATGGCGTCGCGAGCGGGACACCCCCTTGCAGGCTCACCGTGTTGGTCCCGTTCAGGAACAGGTCGGTGGTCGCATGCAGGCTGTTGGCGGTGGAAGGCGCGACGGCCAGGTTGATGGTGGAGAGGTCCACGTTCCCGGCCACCGTGGGCTCGCCGCTCAGGGTGGTGGCGGATGCGGTCAGGTTTCCTCCGACCGCTCCGTTCACGACCGCCGTGCCGCCCAGCGCGTTCACGTTTCCTGTCGTGGCACCGTTCACTGTCATCGTGCCCGCGGTGATGTTCGCGTCACCTCCCACGCTCCCTCCCATGGTTACCGTGCCTCCGCCGATCTGCAGGCTGCCGCCGAAATTGTTTGAGACGGTGAGGGTGCCGGCGTTGTTCGTGAAGATGCCGGTGAAGCCGGAGGTGTCTCCCGAGAGCGTCAGGATGCTGCCACCCCCGCGGGTGATTGTCGGGTTCCCGCTCAAGGCCCCCGAGAGCGTGAAGTTCCGCGAAACCGTGAGCGCGTGGGCACCGTTGAAGGTGAAGTCGGAGGCGATCGTCGTGTTCTCCGTTCCGCCGCCGAAGACCAGTCCTGCGGTATCGTTCAGGATCACGGGGCGGGTCATGTTGAAGCTGCCGGAGTTCCGCGAAAGCAGCAGGCTCGCGGAGTTGTTCACGGTAATGTTACCCGTGCCTCCGATGACGTTCGGCTGGTTCCCACCCCCGTTCAACTTCAGCGAACCCGCGTTCACCACGAAGTTCCCCGCTCCCGATACGTTCAGACCGAGAAGGGAGAGCTGGCCGGAACCTTCCTTGGTGAGGTTCCCGTTCATCGCCAGCGATCCGCTCGGAGCGGTGGCCGCCGTGTCGTTCACTCCGCGCAGGAACATGCCGCGGTCGGTGGTCACATCACCCGCCGCCCCGGCTATGGTGAAGGTCTGGTCTTGGCTGATGCTGAAATTGCCGCGGAAGGTGGGACCGACGGCGGTGAAATTGCCATTCGCGGTGAAGCCGTTGTTGATCGTGAGCGTGTTCGCCGCGGTGGTCTGCAAGGCGAATGCCGAGGTCCGCAGGCCGTCCGAACCATAGAGGATATTCCCCACCGCGTGGCTCGTGTCCAAGGTCAGGGCGTTGCCCGTGGTCGTGGAGGCGATGATGATATCGCTCGGGTCCACCGGTATCCCGGGATTCCAACTGGCAGCCGTGTTCCAGGTCGTGCCGGTACCGCCGATCCAAGTGGCTTGGCCGGAAGCGGCGAGCGGGGTTAAAAGACAGCCGGCCGGGAGGGTCAGCGCAAGCAAGCGCTGATTCAATCGATGCGAGGTCATGGGTTTTTTAACGAGGGTTTAAGTAGCCCGGGCATTGTTATTCGGGTTTGCCCAAGCTTATCAAATTTGTCTGACAAATCATGGTTTAGGTCAAGCTGCTTGAGGGAAAGTGAGGAAAATGTATTACAGCATGTGGTTAAAAAAGAAGT
>CBFGPU010000331.1:0-4377 GCA_965650715.1 uncultured Haloferula sp.
GGCCCCTTCGGCATGGCACAGACGGGCGTGCCCTTCGGGGAGGTGGCGGCGGTGCGGGACTGGATGGGAATCTGCATGCCGGTGGGGAGGCCCTCGCCGGAGCACCCGAAGCGACCGGTGCAGGGCTTTGATTGTCCGAAGTCGGAAGTGAGCGGGAGGCGGCTGTGGGGGCTTTTCGCGGAGCGCTTCGAGAGTGCCGGGACCTTCTTCGCGGATCATTTCGTGCTCAACTATTGCCCGCTCGTCTGGATGAGCGAGACGGGGGCGAATCTCACGCCGGACAAGTTGCCGGCGGGCGAGATGGTGGCGGTGGAGGAAGCCTGCTTGGAGCATCTCGCGGAATCGATCCGCGCGCTGGACCCGGAGTGGCTGATCGGGGTGGGAGGATTCGCCGAAGAGCGACTGAAGCAGGCGGCGAATCTCACGGGAAGTCGCGCAAAGCTCGGGCGGGTACTGCACCCGAGCCCGGCATCGCCGGCGGCGAACCGGGGTTGGGCGGAAGCGGCGACGAAGCAGCTTCTGGCTCAGGGGGTGTGGGAAGCCTAGCGCCCGTTCAGCGGGGACAATCCTGCACCGGCTCAACACGACTCCTCCCCGGCGAAGAAAACCGGATACCGCATCACACGGCTCCGGTTCTCAAACTTGATCGGGTCTGCCTCAGAACGCCGTGCGGAAGGCGACCTGATAGGTCAAGGCCTTCACTTCGCTACGGCGGGTGGTCAGATCGTCGAGGGCGACGCCGCCCATGAGTTTGATACGGTCCCGGCAGAGGTGGTAGTTGAGGCCGGCGTAGAGGTAGTGGTGCTCGTTGCCCCGGCCGTTGTCCACGTCCACGGCGGGGTCCTCGTGTTCCGCACGGACATAGCGCACCGGGAGTTGAAGACCTTGGGATTCGGGCGAGCTGGCGTATTGGTACTGCACCACGGCTTGGAGCTTGTCCTCGATGATCCAGTACCACGGCATCACCACGAAGGCGTGGAAATCGCCGGCGCGGCGGGTGATGAGACCGTTGGCCCCGCCGTTGTCGCCGTAGATGGCTTCGGCCACTACGCCCCACTCTTTCTTCTCGTAGACGGCGGAGAGCGCCGCCGCCCAGCCGTAGCCCAGCGCGTCGTCCACGAGTGCCTTGTCGTCGAGATCGTTCTGGCTGTAGTCGAGCTGGAGCTTGAACTCGTCCGTCGCCTGCCAGCCGAGGCTGCCGTAGTAGAACCGGCCGTCGTTCCATCCACCGATGAAGTCGGCATCGTCCTCGGCGCTGAAGACGCCCATGACGAGTTCCCAATCACCTTTGTCGAGTTCCAGGGTGGCACCGGTCGGACGGCTGAGCGCGCCGCCGAGCTTTTCCCCGATGCTGGAGCGTTCGATCGTGTAGATCTCGTTGGAAGACATGTGGACCTCCTCCGACATCTTGAGCTTCATCCGGCCGTATTTGAGCTTGATCCCGTCGAGAGGGCCGGCGGTGCCGATCGCCTCGTCCACGTCGAACTCGATCGAGGCTTCGTCGAAGCGGTCGTAGCCCCACTCGAGGTCGGTGAAGAGGCCCTCTCGGAAACGATCGTCGGACACCAGGTTCACGTTCACCTCCGCGGTGAAGAAGCGGAGGAAGTCGGTTTTGGTTTCAAGGCGCAGCCTACGGTATTCGTCGTATTTGTCGTTGAAATCGCGGCCGTTGATGTCCGTGCCCTCGATATAGGCGGCCTGATAGTGGAAGCGGCCGCCGACTTCGAAGGACTGGATCCACGGGTTATTGTCGTTGTCGTACAGCAGGCCGGGGTCGTTCTGGAGCCAGGTGCACCAGTCGCCGTTGTTGTTAGGCGGTGGTCCGGTGATTTCCACCGGGGCGCGCTTGGCGCTGTCCTCGTCCGAAGGAGCTTCCTTTACCTTGTCCTTGTCCTTCTTCTTTTTCTTCTTCTTGCCTCCGTCCTCGGACTCCGACTTTTCCGCCGCGGGCTCTGCAGCGTGGAGACAGGCCGGGAGCAGGGTGCCGGCGAGCAGGGGAAGGAGAAGGAGCTTGGTCAGGGTTTTCATCGGCAGGCTTCGGTGGGTTGCTACTTCCGGCTCACATGTCGAGCTCGTTGCCGGTCGGGGTGAGGATCACGCGGTTGTTGCCGCAGACGAGGTGGAGGGCTTCCAACAGCTTCGGCGTGCTGGCACCTTCCTTGAGCTGCAGGCCGTAGCGGAGTTCGGTCATCATCCCGGCTTGGGCGGAGGACACGCTGACGAGTTGCACCGCATCGGCGAATTCCGCGAACACCGGGGCGAGCAACTTCTCGAAATCCATGTCGCTCGTCATGCGCAGCGTCACCATGTGCGATGCACGCCGCGGCGCAAAGGCATCGGTCCGGGTGAGGATGGCGATCGCGGTGCCGACGATCGCGGTGATGATCAAAGCCATCAGGTAGTCCCCGGCTCCGACCACCATGCCGACCGCCATCGCGAGGAACACGAAGGCGAGGTCGCGGGATTGGCCGAGGGTCCGGCGGAAGCGGATCACCGAGAATGCCGCGAACATGCCGAAGGCGATGTTTCCGTTGCCTGCCACCACCTTGATGAGGATGGTCGTGACCACGCCGATCAGGATCAGGGTTTGAACATAGTCCTGGGAGTAGCGCGTGCCCTTGTAGGTCCGGCGGTAGATCGTCGCGATGATCAAGTTCAGCGCGAGGCTGACGACCATTGCCACCAACACGTCCAAGGGCTCCTGCTTCACGGCGGCGCCGGGACCGCCGTTAAGAAGTTGGTCGAAGAATGAAGTGACGTTGGTTCCGGGTTCGGCGGCTGCCAGAAGGCTGAAGGCGGATTGGGACAGGTCGGCGGCTGAGTACATGCAGGTTCTAGGGGAGCAGAGGATCGGCGGTTACGAGGAAATCTTCAGCGGGCTTTCGCCGGCTGGAGAAGCGCCAGGCACTTCAGTGCGAGCAGGCGGAAGATGCCGCCGGTTTTTGCCGGTTCCGGGATCCGCGTGCGGCGGGGCAGAGCGGAGGTGGAAGCGGGGCGCGGACGACCCTTTTCGTCGACCGGATCTTTCAGCTCGCCGCTGGGTGGGACGGGAGGCACCGCATCGCGGCGTGTCTTCTCCTTGAACTCGTACATCTCCAGAGCGGCCGCGTACTTGCTGAAGCCGCGCGGGACCAGATTGTATTCGCCGATCAGATTGCGGAACCAGTAGGGCACCGGGCCGATGGTCTTGACCTCCATGATCTCCGAGCCCTCCTCCAGCAGCGGGAGTTCGAAATCGGGATCGCCGGGGGTCAGCGGCACGAGCCGGAAGCGGCAGCGGGGATCCACGTCGAAGGTGATGCGGATGGTTCCCTCCGGGCCGCTGTCGAAGGCGTAGCGGTGGTAGCGGATCTGAACCACCGGGCGGCTGCCGCGGACGTTCACGAGATCGTCGATTTCCGCCATCACCCGCCGGTCGATGGCGCTCGGAGTGCCCTTGTGGGCAGGCAGGCATCCGCTGGCAAGATGTCCCAATTCGTCGAGTTCGACGGGGACGCGGCGTTTGACGGTCACGCCATCCAGCTTGTGCTTCACCTCGATGAAGGCGCTGGCGGGGATCGCCCCGTCGCTGCGGCCATAGACGCGGCTGCGCACGCGGCGGCGGTTCGCCACGCCGAGTTGTTTCTGCCAATAGCTGGTCCGCTCGGCGGTATCGAAATATTCGGAAAGCACGGGGTAGCCGTCCTCCGCACCCCGGTCGGCAACCATCATGTCCGCCACGCGGGCGCGCAGCACTCCGGCCAGATGGGGAGGCAGTACGAATTTGAATTCCCGACGATTCTGATTTGCGTCCATTGCAGTGGGGGGGACCGTGACTAGGCTAGCGCGGGGGAGCGGGGAGAGCGCCTGGAGGGGCCAGCCGGTTCCGGGGAGCTTCCAGAGGTGGGAGAGGATGCTCCACATTGAGCAGCAGTAATTTCCCGTGATCGTCGGTGGATCGAGACCATGCCTCGGTTCCGGGTGCTATCCGAAACGCGTTTGAGGCCGGGGAATGGTAGATTAACCATCATCACTACATTAACGGTGACAATTTCGTCACGGTTGCGGTCCGTCGATCAAAATTTGTTGGAGAAGCGGCACGATTCACATTTCCGGGCGGCCTCTTCGTTTGAAGCGCAATAGCTTCTATCGCGGAGGGGAGGTTATGTTTTGCAAAAAACAGTTCCCGATCCGTGCCAAAAATCGGAGCAGCTTCGTCCGCCACCGAAGAAACGGAGAAGGGGCGAATATCTTGGGGAATTTTCCGGTAGTCGGCCGGTCCTGAAAGACGTGAAGTTTAGCGGGAATCCGCTCGCCGGTGAAGGACGAGCCACGCGAGGAACGCGGCGGAGCTGATCGTCCCCGCCAGATAACAGGTCACTTGAATCGTCTGGCTGA
>CBFGPU010000332.1:0-4374 GCA_965650715.1 uncultured Haloferula sp.
GCCGCGCCGGCGGAGCGCCCGGCCACCCTGCCCGGATAGGCCTGCCCCAACCCCGCCATTGCACCCGGCTCCGCCCCTGCTAGATATCGGGGGTGGCCGATCAAGGTGATGTCAGGGCGGTGCTCGAATACGTCCCGCGCTTCCGCGGGAAAATCTTCGTCGTGCTCATCGAGGCCGGCTTGCTCCCGGAACCCGCCATCGCGGAAAGCCTGCTCGATCTGGCCGCGATGGAGGATATCGGCGTGAAGCTCATCCTCGGGGTGCTCGGCGGCGACCTGAAGGACCTCTACGACTGGACCCTGGAGTGCGAAATCATGGCCGCCCGCCTGTCCCGCCCGCTCGGCGAGCCGGGTGCGATTGAGGAAGCGCAGGCCATCCTTGCCCGCGGCCAGACCGTGGTGGCGGACGCCTCCTTCCAAGACCCGCTCGACCCGAAGGTCGTGGACTTCACCCTCGGCATCGGTGCGGTGAAGCTCATCACCCTGTTGGAAGAAGCCATCCTCATCGATGGCGAGCCCGTCCCGGCCGTCCGTGCCGCGGACGCGGACACGCTCGCCGCTTCCGGCACCGTGACCGGGGCTCACCTGCTCACCGCCGCCGCCGAAGCTTGCCGCCGCGGCGTCCCGCGTGTCCATGTCCTCAACGGCCGCCGCCAGGGTGTGCTGGTGGACGAACTCTTCTCGAACGAAGGCGTCGGCACGATGGTCCACGCCGACAGCTACCGGCAGATCCGCCCGCTGCGCGAGGAGGACATCCCCGAGCTGCTCGGCATGATCGGCCGGTCCGTCCGCCGCACCAAGCTTGTCGCCCGCAATTACGAGGACATCTACGAGCGCATCGGCGACTATCACGTCATGACCATCGACGACAACGTCGTCGGCTGCGTGGCCCTGCACGAGTATCCGGAGGACCACACCGCGGAGGTCGCCTGCCTCTACGTGAAGCTCAACCACGAAGGCCGCGGCTACGGCGTCGATCTCGTCCGCCACGCCGAGCACATCGCCCGCGGCAAGGAGATCCCGCGCGTCTTCGCCCTCACCACCCGCGCCGCGGATTTCTTCGAGAACCGCGTGCACTACGCCCTGCGCGATTCCTCGGTCCTTCCCGCAAGCCGCCGCAAACAGCTTGAAGAAAGCGGGCGGGATTCGAGGGTGTTCGAGAAACACCTCTAACCGCTGCGGCGTTCGACACTCTTCAACCCATGAAAATCAAATTCTGCGGTGCCGCCGGCACCACCACTGGTTCGCAGCATCTGCTCGAGATCAACGGCACCCGCATCCTGCTCGATTGCGGCCTCTACCAGGGCCACCGCGAGGAGAGCTACAACGTGAACTGCAAGTTCCCCCACTTCGACCCGCGGGAGATCGACATCGTCATCCTCTCCCACGCGCACATCGACCACAGCGGCAATCTCCCGAACCTCTGCAAGCAGGGCTTCACCGGGAACATCTACGCCACCTTCGCCACCCGCGATCTCTGCCAGATCATGCTCGCGGATAGCGCCCACATCCAGGAGCAGGACACCGAGTATCTCAACCGCGACCGCGACCGGGACGGGCTCCCTCCGGTGAAGCCGCTCTACGTGAAGGAGGATGCCGAGCGCTGCCTCCGCCAGTTCGTCACCCTCGGCTACGAGCGCCCGATGCCGGTGGCCGATGGCGTGACCGTGACCTTCTACGATGCCGGCCACATCCTCGGGGCCGCGCAAGTTCTGTTAGAGATCACCGACAGGGAAGACGGCAACAAGAAGAAGCGCTTCCTCTTCTCCGGCGATATCGGGCGCGGCGGCAACGAGATCCTCCGCGACCCCGCCGTTGTCCGCGACGTGGACTACGTGCTCATGGAAAGCACCTACGGAGGCCGCGAGCACTCGCTCCCCACCGGCTCCTCGAAGGAATTCGGCGAGCTTCTCAATGTCGTCCTCGCCCGCCGCGGCAAGGTCATGATTCCCGCCTTCGCGGTCGAGCGCACGCAGGCGATCCTCTACATGCTCAACCAGCTCTTCCGCACCGGGAAGGTCCCGCACGTGCCGGTATACGTGGATAGCCCGCTCGCGGTGAATGCCACCGAGATCTTCCGCATCCATCCGGAGTGCTTCAATGAAACGGTCTACAACTTCCTCTTCGAGGAGAGCGATCCCTTCCAATTCCCCGACCTGCACCTCATCCGCGCGGTGGAGGACTCGAAGAAGCTGAACGAATCCGAGGGTCCCTGCATCATCATCTCCGCCTCCGGCATGTGCGAGGCCGGGCGCATCCGCCACCACCTCAAGAACGGCCTCGGCGATCCGAAGAACACCGTCCTCTTCGTCGGCTACTGCGCGGACAACACCCTTGGCCGCGCCATCCGCGATGGCCGCGAAGTGGTCAACATCTTCGGCAAGCCGGTGCGGGTCCGCGCCCACATCGAGGCGATCGATTCCTTCTCCGGCCACGCCGACCACTCCGAGCTGCTCGACTGGTTCCACAAGATCACCGGCCCGAAAAAGAACGTCTGGCTCGTCCACGGCGAACCGGAGCGTTCGAACTCGCTGCGCGCCGCGCTGGCAAACGAGCACGACGGCGCGATCGACGTGGCGGTGCTCGGGGAGAGCTTCGAGATTTGAGGGCGGAGGGTGATCGAACCGCCGAGGCGATACTCTTTGTCCCGAAGGGACTACGCCCCGAAGCCCGGGGTTGCCGACGCAGGAGGCTACCCCGGGTTGTCGGCCAAGCGAAACCTACCTCGAAGAGGTTGTGGCCGTGGGCGTTGCCGGATTGCTACATGCCCGTGAGACCTGATAGATGAACTGCCGCTCCCCAATGGCACAATCCCTCTCCGCCGTTTATCTCCACGTGGTCTTTTCGACGAAATCGCGGGTTCCGCATCTCTCGGACAAAGGCCTTCGCACGGATCTTCATGGTTACTTGTCCGGGATCTCGCGGAAGCTCGATTGCCCCACAATCCTCACGGGTGGCGTGGAGGACCATGTGCATCTCCTAGCCCGGCATGCGCGCACGCTTTCACAGGCCGATTGGGTCAAGGAGCTGAAGCGGGCGTCGAGTTTGTGGGTTAAGGAGAACCATCCGGGGCTCAGGGATTTCGCATGGCAGTCCGGGTATGGGATCTTCTCCGTGAGCATTTCCCAATTGGAGAAGGTCGAAGCGTATATCGCCAATCAGGAGGAACATCACCGGAAGCACAGTTTCCAAGATGAGTTCCGTGCGATGTTGAAGAAGCACCATGTCAATTGGGACGAGCGATACGTGTGGGATTGATGGACCGGCGGCGGGTTTGTGAATCGGAACCGCACGCGGCCACAACCTCTTCGAGGTAGGTCTCGGTGGATCGACAACCCGGGGTAGGCCTCCTGCGTCGGCCAACCCCGGGCTTTGGGGCGTAGTCCCGTTGGGACAAAGAGGATAGCGGACGCCCGATTCCCTCTGACGTTCCGTTTTCCATCAGCCCGTCACACCGCGAGGCATTGGAAAAATACATCGCGAACCAGGCCGAGGCATTCCTCCTGCCGGTCCCACCCCGGGCGTTGCCCGGGGCTATCCCCTTGACGCTCCTTTGGAGCTACCGCCAGGCGCAACACCTCAGCCACCAGACCTCCGACCACCCGCCGGTGCCGGCGTGCCTTTGCCCGGGCAGGCGGCAGGGGTGCTCGGGCCTGCCGATGAGGCCGGGATCGATGCCGAGTTCCTGCGCGGTGACGCGCATCGAGGCGAGGGCCTGCGGATGCGGGCTGAGGAACCAGGCGTGCAGGCTCTTGCCACCGGTGTGCAGGATGGCGGCGAGCCGCCACTTCAGGACCTCCCGCAGCCAGCGGATCAGCGCGAGCGAATCCGCGAGGTGCGCTTCCTTCTCCGCCGGGGTGACGGGCTTGACGCCCCCGAAGCCATCGAAGTCCAGGACGATGTAGGGCGCGCTCGCTACGGCATCCATCGTACGTGAGACCGTGCCGGGCTGCCAGAGCGCGGGCGAGAGCATCGGGCCGATCCCGGCGTCGGGTGCCGCCTGCCACTCCGCGCAGGCCCGCCAATGCGCGGCATGGGCCGGGCCGGAGTGGTGGACTTCCCCGGTCCAGAGGAGGGCCTGCGGCGTGTAGAGGCTGGCGAGGAAATGGCGCGGGTCGGAGCAAACGAGCGGGCCGTCCGGGCGCTGCGGGGAGTCCTCCCAGACATCCACGCGCTGCCAGGGGTGCTGGTCGAGCAGCTTGCGCAGGTTCCGGCGGGCGATGTCGCGGACCTGCTCCCGCTGCTGCTCGCGGGCCCGCTGCCGGGCGAGGCGTTCGCGGTGGAGGCGGCGCTCGGTCTCGTCCATCCGGCGCTCCGCGATGACCCCGGCCAGCGCGAAGATCCGGCGGCGGTGCTCGCCATCGCCGGGATGGGC
>CBFGPU010000333.1:0-4373 GCA_965650715.1 uncultured Haloferula sp.
GAACCCGGAGGCGAAGCCGGAGCACCTGCTGGTCTATGCGATCATGGGCAGCGCCTTCGCCACCGGCGTGCTGGGCGTGAAGCGACCCAAGGTCGGGCTGATGTCGAACGGCGAGGAGGACGAGAAGGGCACGACTTTCACCAAGGAGACCTTCGCGCTGCTCAAGGGATTCGCGGATAGCGGCAAGGCGACCTTCGACTTCGTGGGGAACGTGGAAGGCCACGATCTCTTCGAGACCCAACTCGACGTGGTGCTCTGCGACGGCTTCACCGGCAACGTGGTGCTGAAGTCCTGCGAGGCGACGGCCAAAGCAATGTTCAAGTGGCTCAAGACCGAGCTGATGAGCAGCCCGATCCGGATGCTGGGAGCCAAGATTTCGAAGGGTGCTTTCATGGCGCTGAAGGAGCGCGCCAGCGCGGAGTCCTACGGCGGCAGTCCCCTGCTCGGCGTGAACGGCGTGGTGATCATCGCGCACGGCGGCTCGACCGCGGTGGCGGTGCGCAACGCGATCCGCGTGGGGATGGAGACCTACGAGCACAAGGTGAATCCTCACATCGAGGAGAGCTTGGCGAAGGTGAAGGTGGTGTGATCTGGTTGGCGGATGCACGAGGCCCGCTGCCGCATCCGCCGAGCTGTCGAAGCCGATCTCCCGCGATTGGAGGAGATTTACCTGTCGCAGGAAGGCCACGCGCTGCCCGAGGGTTACTTCGAGGATTTCCGGGGAACCATCCGGGACACCGGGGGCGTGCTGTATCTCGTCGCGGAGGCCGGCGGCAAGGTGGTCGGGGGCGGAGGCATCGGTCATGAAGTGATCGGCAGCCGCGTGCACTTGAGCTTCGGGATCGTCCACGCGCAGGAGTGCGGCAAGGGCTATGGCACCGACCTGCTGCTGTCCCGGCTGGTATCCTTCGAGGCTGCCGCCGGGGGCTGCGAGGTCCTGCTGGAAGCGACCGAATGGAGCGCGGGCTTCTTTCGCAAGATGGGGTTCACCTGGTATGGCGTCTACCGCGACGAACAGGGATATGCCTTCGCCCAGGGACGGAACCTCCTGCAACGCTCCGACCAGGAATCGGCGCGACGGCTGTTGGAACACCGGCGGGTATCGCTGGCGTGGTGAGCAGGGAGCCGCGAGGGGAAAAATAATCCCGCTTGCCGACATCAAACCGGCAAAAAGTCGACCGTTCCTGATCGCCAAGAGGGCCGGTTCCAAGGCAATATTGGAATAGGACGGAGGAGCACCGGGGCCGCGGGTTGCGGGGTGCGAACCGTCCTGCGAGGGATGGCGGGGCGGGTCGCGCGGTGTGTCCGCTGGCCGTCATCCGAAACCAATACGGAGTGGAGAGAGACAACAGATGATCGTGGAACCGGACTTGATTCAGCATTGGAAATTCCGCGTGCTCGCGCGGGCGATCGGCAAGGCGGACGCCTTCCAGGCACTGCTCGGCTTGTGGGGCTATGCGCAATTGCGGCGGCAGTGGATCTTCCGTCTGGATGCCGTGACGCTGGCCGCGATCTGCGACGTGGAATCCAGCGACGACCGGCTCTGGGAACTCATGACCCACGAGCGCTCGGGCTGGCTGGTCCCGCGTGGCGGCGGCTGGTGGGAGATCCGCGGTTGGGCGGACACGAACCGCACCCTCACCCAAGCATGGACCACGAAGACGGCGGGCCGCTTGCCCTGGATGGCGGACTTCGAGAAGGATGTGCCCGCGGACGAACGGGAGGGCTTGCTGCCGCCACCTTCCGCCAAGCCGATGAAGCGCGCCGGTGCATCCGCCGATCCTTCGTACGATACCCCGAAGAGAAGAGAGGAGACGAGAATGGAGGAGAGTGAGAGTGAGAACGGGGAAAGTACGCACACACCTCCTTGCAGTCTCGAAGAAGCACGGAAGCACGGACTGACGCTTCACATGGACTACAAGGCCGTGGACGTCTGGTGGCATCACCGGAATGCCTCGGGCTGGCGCAAGAAGTCGGGGACGAACGGTACCGAGAGCCTCATCCGATGTTGGAAGAGCGACCTCGCGGTCTCGAGGCCATGGGCGGAAGAACGGGCGGGGACGAAGAAGCAAAGGCTGTCGCTGTGAGTCCCATGAGAGCATCTCCGGGAGCGCGGAGCCACCGGCCCGCAGAACAAGCCCTTGTCGCCGCATTCACGTGAAGCTCGGAATGGGAGGAGACGGTGCTATGCACTCAGGACGCGTGAGCGGACAGCCCGAGCGTGGCTTCTGCGGGCCAGAGGCTCCGCGCTCCCAGGCGCACTTCGGGCTTCGCAGGCGGGTTCAGGCCGTTACACTGGGGGCAGACGGATGAAGTTCGCGCTCCTTTTTTTCCTGCTCCTGCCGCTGGCCGCGCAGGAGCCCGCCCCGCCACCGGCTCCGGTTCCCGAGCCGCCTCCTGCCGCGCAGGAAGACGGGGTGCGGGTGGCCGTGCTCGGTTATCACGATTTCTCGGAAACGGCCCCGGAGTCGGAGATGATCATCCGCACCTCGAAATTCCGGAAGCAGATGGAGGCGATCCGCAATGCGGGGCTGCCGGTCATCACGATGGCGGATTTCCAGGCGTGGAAGCGCGGCGAGAAGGACATCGCGGACAAGAGCATCGTGATCACGATCGATGACGGCTGGAAGGCGGTTTACACCGATGCGTATCCGATCCTGAAGGAGTTCGGTTTTCCCTTCACGCTCTTCCTTTACAAGAACTACGTGGACGGCGGCGGCAAGGCGCTGACCTCCGGGATGGTGAAAGAAATGCAGAAGCACGGCGCGACGATCGGCAGCCACTCGGTCTCGCATTCCTATCCGCAGAGCCACCGCCGCAAGGGCGCGGAGGCCTACGACAAGTTCCTGAAGCTGGAGATGGGCGAGTCGAAGAAGTTCCTGGAGCAGAAGTTCGGCGCGCGGGTCACGACCTATGCCTACCCGGGCGGCATCCACACGCCGGAGATGGACCCGATCTCGAAGGAATTCGGCTACGAGCACCTCTTCACCGTGCTGCCGGGGAAGATCCGGCGCTCGAACGACGACCGCACCCTGCCCCGCTACATCATCCTGGGCACGCACGACCGGATCTTCGAACTGGCCACGGGCTTCAACGAGATCTCCGGCGTGGCGGGGAATGCCAATGCGGTGATCGCGCCGCAGACGACCCCGCACCCGGTATCGCCGGAGCCGGGGACGATGGTGGACACGCGCCTGCCGCTGCTCTCCGCGGACCTTTCCGGGGTCCAGGACATGGACCCGAAGACCTTGACCATGAAGGTCGGAGGCTTCGGCGAGGTGCCGGCGGTATTCGATGCCGACAGCAAGCTCTTGAGCTGGCAGGTGAACCGCCGGCTGCGTTCCCCGGTCTGCCAGGTCGCCGTGTCCTGGCTGGACAGCAAGGGCAAGCCGCCCGAAGTTCCGCTGCGCTGGTCCTTCCGCATCGACCCGGAGGCCTCCTACGTGCCGCAGGAGGGGACGCCTGAGTAAGTTCCAAGGCAGAAGTTCCAAGTGCCAAACGGGAGAAAATCCAAGTTCTAAACTCTAAGTTTCAATTTCAGATTTCAGCGTTCGAGCCCTGATCCCTGGCTCCTGACCACCGACCCCTTTCCCCGACCATGTTCAGCAATCTGGCCGACTCGCTCGACAAGACCTTCCGCAACCTGCGGGGGGTGGGTAAGATCTCCGAGTCCAATATCACCGACGCGCTGCGGGACATCCGCCTGGCGCTGCTCGAGGCGGATGTGGAATTCAGCGTGGCGAAGGAATTCGTGGCGCACGTGAAGGAGCAGGCGATGGGCGCTGAGGTGCTCAAGTCGATCAAGCCGGGCGAGCAGATCGTCAAAATCTTCCACGACGAACTGGCGGAACTCCTCGGCGGCGACCAGGTGCCGCTCGATCTGACGCCGCCCGCACGGGTCATGCTCTGCGGCCTGAACGGCGCGGGCAAGACGACCACCGCGGCCAAGCTGGCGAACCGCCTCAAGAAGGAGGGCCAGAAGCCGCTGCTGGTGGCGATCGACCTCTACCGCCCCGCGGCGATCGACCAGCTCGCGGTGCTGGGCAAGCAGATCGGCGTGCCGGTTTACACGCCGGACGCGAGCGAGACGGACGTGGTGAAGGTGGCGAAGGACGCGCTGGCCTGGGCGGAGACGCAGCCGCACACGCTGGTCATCTTCGACACCGCGGGCCGCCAGGAAATCGACGAGCGGCTGGTGGCGGAATTGAAGCGCATGCACGACTTCGTGCAGCCGCAGGAGACGCTGCTGGTGGCGGACTCCGCGACGGGCCAGCAGGCGGTCTCCGTGGCCAAACATTTCGACGATGCGGTGGGGATCACCGGCATCATCCTGACCAAGCTGGACGGCGACTCGCGCGGCGGCGCGGCGCTGT
>CBFGPU010000334.1:0-4372 GCA_965650715.1 uncultured Haloferula sp.
CTGGCGGGGACGCTGTTTCCCAACAACAGCATCCTCAAGGACGTCATCCTGCCGAGCTATGATCTCGATCTGAACCTCACCAGCACGCTTACGGCGGAGGAGCTGAAGATCGTGACCAAGACGAAAATCAAAGGGAAGAATCTGGAGATCGAATTCTTCCGACCTGACCAGAGCCCCCGCGGGCGGATCGACCTCAAGACGGCCGACTTCAACGCCACCAAAAAGCTCCTGAGTACGGACGAGCCGGTTTCCTTCGTGTCGGAGGAAATGGATGTCACCGGCACCGGCCTGGTATTCGACATCGCAAACGACCGCGGATTCCTTCACGGCCCCGTGAAGGCGGTATCCCGCAAGCCCATCAAAACTTCCATGAACGCCAACCCTGCCCGCCGCGGACTCGCCGCCGGTGCCCTCCTCATGGCCTCCGTGTTCCCGCTCCCGGCGCAGGAGCTGGGCCCGGAGATGACTTCCCAAGAGAAAGCTGCCGCGCTGAGGCCGAGCCAGGAGGATCTGGCCCGTATCACGAAGGAATCGGTTAGCAGCCGGCCCAAGGTGCTCGCGGAACAGGCCGCCGCGGAGAAGGTGCTCACCGAGGCGAAGGGCAAGTCGGAAGACGCCCGGATCTCGATGAACGCTTTTTTCCAAGCGGCGGCGCTGACGACGCTGCTGGCGGAACCCGAGCCGTCGGTCACGAGCGACGTGCCGCGGCCTCCCGTCTCGGAAAAGATCGGGGAAGAAACGACCATCACCTCCAAGTCCGGGGCTTTCATCGACAACAAGGAAGGGCTGATCGTTTTCCTCAAGGACGTGAAGGTGGACAACCCGGAGTTCACCTTGACGGCGCAGAACGAGGTGAAGGCCTTCATGAAGGAAAAGCTGGCCCAGAAAGAGGCCAAGGAGGGACCGAAGAAGAATCCGGACGAGGTCTCGCCGCCAAAAGACGCACCGCCCGCTCCGGCCAATGTGCCCGCTCCGGAGGGAGCCGCCACTCCCGAAGGCCAGAAGCCCGCGCCGCCGAAGCCGGTCGATCCTGCGGTAGCCGAGAAGTGGAAGGCCGAGAAGGAAGCCAGGAAGGCGGCGGGTGGTCCCGGTGGTGCGGAGGATATCAGCCGGATCATCGCGACCGGCACGGTGATGATCGACTACAAGCCCAAGGAGCCCGGGAAGAAGCCGGTGAAGGCTTGCGCCCATCTGGCCGTCTATGATTTCGACAAGGAGCAGGTGCTCCTGAAGGGCGGCTCGCCTTGGGTGGTGATCGACGGCAATACGGTCTCCGTGCAAGGGAACGACGCCTACATCCTGGTTTATCTCAAGGACGGCGAACCTCAGTACGCGGTGACCCGCGACGGCGAGATGCGTGCCGACATCAAGGTGGACACGAAGAAGGAGCAGAAGAAGAAGGACGAGCCCAAAACGAATTCCCGCTGAAATGCCTTCCTCCCCGTCCTCCTCGAACGGCCACGCCTTGCTCACCGCCACCGGCCTCCGCAAATGCTACGGTGGACGCGCCGTGGTGGACGGGGTGTCCCTGGGTGTTTCCCCCGGCGAGATCGTCGGGCTGCTCGGCCCGAACGGGGCGGGCAAGACCACATCCTTCTACATGATCGCCGGGCTGGTACCGCCGGATGCGGGTACCGTGCAGTTCAACGGCAACGACATCTCGCGCATGCCGATGCACCGCCGGGCGCGTCTCGGGCTGGGCTATCTGCCGCAGGAAGAGTCGGTCTTCCGCAAGCTGACCGCCTTCGAGAACCTGCTCGCGGTGCTCGAGACCCGGCCGGGTCTTTCGAAGAAGGAGCGCATCGCGCGCGCCGAGAACCTGCTCGAACGTTTCAAGATCAGCCGGGTGCGGAACTCGGAAGCGATTGCCCTTTCCGGCGGTGAAAAGCGCCGCCTCGCGATCGCCCGGGCGCTATGCACCGATCCGCGACTGCTGATGCTGGACGAGCCTTTCGCAGGTATCGACCCGATCGCGGTGGAAGACATCAAGGCGATCGTGCGGGAACTGCGCGAGCGCGACGGCCTGGCGATCCTGATCACCGACCACTCGGTGCGCGAGACGCTCTCGATCGTGGATCGCGCTTTCCTGATCCACGACGGACGGGTAATCCTCGAAGGAGCGTCCGAGGTCCTGGTGAACGATCCAATGGCCCGGAAGCACTATCTGGGCGAGGACTTCAGGATGTAATCCGGGATCCGAAGGACAGGGGCGCAAGATACCCGCCTCCTTGGAAAAGAAACAGCCGCAGGATGCCTGCGGCTGAGTCTCCAAACAATCCACCAGAGAGGCGATCAGGTTGCCGGCAGCCCGTCCGAGACCGGCTTGGGAAGCGGCTTGTCCTTGCGGCGCAGGGCCTTGCGCATCTTGGTCAGCGCCACATTCTGAAGCTGACGAATGCGTTCGCGGGTGACACCGAACTCGCGGCCGACCTCTTCGAGCGTCATCGGGGTTTTGCCGGTGAGACCGAAGCGTTCGTCGATGATCCGGCGCTCGCGCTTGTCGAGCACGTCGAGCAGGCCGCCGAGTTCGCCATGAAGGTTCTTCTCGGAAAGGCTTTCGAGCGGGTCTTCCGCGCGGTCGTCGCCGATGATCTCGCCGTATTCGGTCGCTTCACCCTCGTTGATCGGGGCGTCGAGCGAAGTCGGGCGCTGGGACGCCTGCTTGAGCATGGCGAGCTTGCGGCGCGGCAGGCCGACTTCCTCGGCCAATTCCTCGTCCGTGGGCTCCCGGCCGAGGGCTTCCGCCAACAAGGTCGAAATGCGGCGCATCTTGGCGATCTTGTCCACCATGTGGACGGGCAGGCGGATCGTCTTGCTCTGGTTGGCCAGAGCACGCTTGATCGACTGCTTGATCCACCAGGCGGCGTAGGTCGAGAGCTTGCCCCCTTTCTTCGGGTCGAAGCGTTCCACTGCCTTCATCAGGCCGATGTTACCTTCGGAAATCAGGTCGGAGATCGGCAACCCGTAACCGGAATAGTCCTGAGCGATCTTCACGACGAGCCGGAGGTTCGCCTTGATCATGTGGGTCCGGGCGTCCTTGTCACCACGCTTGATCCGGCGGGCGAGTTTCACCTCTTCCTCGGGCGTGAGCAGGGGAGTTCTTGAGATCTCCCGAAGGTAGACCTTCAAACTGGAGTCGGAATCGTATGACATGGCAGTGTCCCGGGCTGAACCGGGCTTCTATAGGGTTAAACGCCGCAAGGCGTCCGATTATTCCCGAATTCCACTCCGTAATTGTACTTACAACGTTAAGACAAGCGCGAAGCAAATTCCTTGATACTTCCTAGCACTGCGCGTGCCCTCCCTCCCGACCGCCCTGCAACCCTTGTCCTTCAAACGATTGCATGAATGTGCGATACAAGTTGCCGCTATGAGGGTGCAAAAACGGGTGTCAAATTGCCACGCCGGGTGCGACACATCGGTCAATATGCAACGCCGTTTGTCGCATCGCCGATCCCACGCCGCGACTCCACTTCACCCATCGATCCATCCGGCGGAAATGCAAGGCTTGATCTTTCCAGTCGGTTGAAAGGATCCTCCCTCGCTACCGGTGGACCCTCCGGCTCGTTTCAGCGGGCCACTGCAGTGGGGTTCCGACTGGCATCAGTCGAACGGCCCGGGCGATGTCCCAATTCGCGAGACGCAATCCGCCGATGCCTTCCTGGGACTTCATCTTGGCCGGGATGCTGGTGCCGTGGAGCCCATAAGGCAAAGGCTCGGGATTCTTGGCCTTGGCGAGGTTGATCCAGAGGATGCCGACGGGATTGTTGGGGCCGCCTGCGAGAGTTTGGCCGGCTTTCGAAGGAGGTTCCGGGGTTCCGCCAGGGGGAGCCGGTGTCGTTTTTGGTGCCTCGCGCGGTTCATGGCGGGTGGCCATGCGCGGCCGGGGGATAGCATCCAGCACCGTCCACGAATTGCGCCCGTGGAGGCCGGGGCGCGCCGAAGCCAACGGCATGACGGCGATGAGTTTTTCTTCGCGAAAGATCTTCAGCAACGACAGATCGACCACGGTGGCCGTGATAGGTTTCGCGGGATCGGCGGCAGGTTGCAAGGGCGGGTCGAGCGCCTTTTCGATCTCAAACGGAATCACGTTCGGCACCTGGAACACCGTTCCCACGGCATGCGGTTCTTCGATGCGCGCATTGAGGCGGCGCAGGAACGCTTCGTCACAGTGGAAGCGTTCCGCAACGAACTCCCACACGCTCGTGTACGCCAGAAAGTCGGCCGAGACCAATTCCTCATAGGTGACCGGCGGTGCGGGCGGAGCGGTCGTGCCCGCTTTGGCTCCCGTCTTCTTCCTCGCGGGCAATGGTTTGGCGGGGGGATCCACCGTCGGCGCGATGTCCCGCGGCTTGATGAACCGGAAGTCCTC
>CBFGPU010000335.1:0-4367 GCA_965650715.1 uncultured Haloferula sp.
GACCAGCGTGGCGATGCTGATGTTGTTCAGCTTGAAGTAGGTCAGCACCAGCCCGCCGACGATCGCGAGCGGGATATCGCAGAGCACCTGGATCGCGAAGAAGGGCGTACGGAAATAGCCGTAAAGCAGGAAGCCGATCACTAGCAGGATGACGCCGGTGAAGATCGAGATCCGCCGGGTGGCATCCTCCTGCGCCTGGAACTCTCCCTCGAACTTGAGGAAGTAGCCTTCCGGCAGCTTCACCTTTGCCTTCACCTCCTCCTGGAGCTTGCCGACGAGGGTCGAAACGTCGCGGACGGTCGGCTTGATCGCCAGCGCGAAGCGGCGCTGGCTGTCCTCCCGGAAGATGACGTTCGGACCTTTCGCTTCCCGGACATCGGCAACGAGCGAAAGCGGGACGCGCTGGCCGTTCCCCGTCTCCATGGGGATCTGCGAGATCCTTCCGGGCGAGTCGCGCCATTCGAGCGGCAAGCGGGTGACGAGGTTCACCGAGCGCTGGCCATCGCGCAACTCGGCGATCTCCTTGCCGCCGACGAGTGCCGAGAGCTGCTCGTTGAGATGGCCCGGGGCGATGCCGTAGGCGCGCGCCCGGTCCCGGTCCACCTCGATCCGGAGCTGCGGGATCGAAGAGGTCTGGTCGAGCTTGCAATCCTCGAAGCCGGGGATGGTTTTGCAGATCTTCTGGATCTCGATGCCGATCCGGCGCAGTTCCTCGAGGTCCGGGCCGAAGATCTTCACGGCGACCGGCGCGGACACCCCGCTCAACATGTGGCCGATGCGGTCCGCCAAGGGACCGCCCACCACCGCGAAGACGCCGGGGACGGTTTTCACCTTCGCGGTGATGTCATCCAGGATCTCCTTGCGGTCGCGACCTGCGGCCTTCCCTTCGCCCTCCGGTTCGCGGAAGTCCACGTCGAACTCGGCGGTGGAGACAGGCACCACATGGTCGCCGCGTTCCGCGCGACCGAGGCGGCGTCCGACCTTGCGGACCTCCGGCACCGAGAGGATCTGTTGCTCGATGATGTCGGAGATCTTGTTCATCTCCTCCAGCGAGGTGCCGGGCGCGCTCGTCACGGCGACCAGGGCGGTCTCTTCCTGGAATTTCGGAAGGAAATCCTTGCCCATCTTCGGATACAGCGAGAACGCCGCGATGACGATGACGGCGACGATGGCGAAGAGCAGGTAGGGCTGGCCGAGGCCGAAACGCAGCCAGACGTGTTCCAGAACCCACTTCATGCCGCGGGTCACGAAACCGTCCTTGTGCTCCTTACCCGACTTCGGATTCAGCAGGAAGGAGCAGAGCACAGGAATGGCGGTCAGCGAGACGATGAACGAAGCGATCATCGAGATGATCGTCGCGATCGCGATGGGCGCGAAGAGCTTGCCCTCGACTCCTGTCAGACCCAGCAGCGGCAGGAAAACGAGGATGATGAGGACCGTCGCGTAGAGGATCGAGTTCCGCACCTCCCCAGAAGCCTTCGCGATCACGCCGCGCCGCGGATGGGGAACCGGCAGGGCGGCATTCTCGCGCAAGCGGCGGAATACGTTCTCCACGTCCACGATGGCGTCGTCCACGACCATGCCGATGGCCACGGCGAGGCCACCGAGGGTCATCGAGTTCACGCTGATGCCGGACCACTTGAAGATCAGCATGGTGATGCCGAAGGACAGGGGCATCGCCAGCAGCGTGATGAAGGTAGTGCGGAGATTCAGCAGGAAGATGAAGATCACGAGGGTGACCATGATCGCGCCGTCGCGGATCGCTTCCGTCAGGTTGCCGATGGCGTGGTCGATGAAGTCCTTCTGCTGGAACAGCAGGGTTGTCTCCATTCCTGCGGGAAACGACGGCTTCAATTCTTCAAGCGCGGCGTTGATCTCCTTGGTCAGCGCGCGGGTATCGAAGCCGGGAGCCTTGGTGATCGACATGATCACGCCGTACGTCGGTGTCTTCTCCGGACTCTGGCTGACGGTGGCGTCGCCGCGCATGGGTTCGATGCCCCACACGACATCCGCGACATCCCCGATCGAGATGGGGCGGTCGTTGACCATTTTGATCACGGTGCCGGCGATGTCGTTCAACTGCACGGTCATCGCCAGATTGCGGACCATGATCTCGGTGGTTCCGGTGTTGATGAAGCCGCCGGTGGTGGTGGAAGCCGCTTCCCCGGCGGCTTTCTCCAGTTCCTCGAAGCTTACCCCGTTGGCCTGCATCCGGAAGGGATCGGGCTGGATTTCGATCTGCTTCACGCCACCGCCCATGTTGAGGATCTCGGCGATGCCGGAAATGCTCTGGAGCCGGCGCTTGATCGCCCAATCGGCCATCGAGCGGACATCGCTGGGTGACATGTAGCCGGGCTCGCCTTCCTTGATGGTGGAGCGCACGCCGACCAGCAGGATCTCACCCATGAGGGAGGCGACCGGGGTCATGAAGGGTTGCACGTCCTCCGGTAGTTGCTCGCTCACCCCTTGCAGGCGTTCTTGAACCATCGTCCGCGCCTTGTAGATATCGGTGTCCCAGCCGAATTCGGCGTAGACAAGGGACAGGGCGACATCCGAATTCGTCCGCAACCGGGTGAGTCCGGCGACGCCCATCAGAGCGCTTTCGATCGGCTGCGTCACGCGGGTCTCCACTTCCTCCGGTGAGAGGCCGGGGGACTCGGTGAGAATGATCACCGTGGGCTTCGAAAGGTCGGGCAGCACTTCGACGGGAAGCTCCGTCGCGGTGCGGAGTCCCATGACCATCGAGATCAGGGCGATGCCGAGGATAATCGCCCGGTTGGCGAGCGACCATTGGATCAATTTGCTCAACATCGCTCAGCGGGCCTCCGGGTTGGTGCTGGCACTCTCCTCGCTGTAGGCTGCTCCGCGCTTTTTGGTGACGACGGATGCCAGCAGCAACAGGAAGAGCACGCCGCTGATGTACATCCACATCGGGCTAGCTCCGCCGTCCGCGGGCGGAAGACCGGCAGCCTCGCGCTTGGCGGCTCCCGTCTGTGCCAGTTTCTCGGGCGTCAATTCGCTGCCGTCTTCCGCGTGTTCGTGGCCATGCGCGGCATCCAGGGCTTCCTTGAGGGAAATGCTGCCGCCGCCCGCGAAGGACAATGAGTAAGCACCGCGCGTGACGACCTCGTCCGCGGGGAAGATCCCGCTGGTGATCTCGACGAAGCGGTCGTTCATCTCCCCGGTCTGGACCGGGGTCTTGATGAAGGCGTTCGGAAGGTCGAAGTGCTTCACATAGACATACCGCTTGCTGGCTTCGCCTTGGATCGCCTCACGCGGCACCCCGAGGACATTGGCGCGCTTGCTGATCACGATCGAAAACTCTGCCCGCATGCCGGGGCGCATGCGCAGGCCGGGGTTGGCGACCTTGAACACGGCATCGATCGTCCCGCTTTCGCGGTCGGCCGTAGTGCCGAAGCGGATCATCTCGCCATCCAGCGCCTGATCGCCGAGGGCGGAGACCCGGATGTGCGCCTTGCTCCCGGGCGCGAGCTTTGCCGCCTGGTGCTCCGGCACGCGGGCGATCGCCAGCATTTCGCTCAAGTCCGAGAGATCTAGTAGTTCTTTCTCCGGTTCGACGGGTTCGCCGAGGCGGACATGGGATTCGAGCAGCAGCCCGCTGATCGGAGCCTTCAACTCGATCACCGGCGGAGGATCGCCGGGCTGGCGGCTTTCGACCCGCACCAGCGTCTGTCCTTCTGTTACGGTGCCGCCTTCCTGGACTTCCACGCCCACGATGCGGCCCATGATGCGGCTGCTCAGGACCGCATGGCGTTCGGGAATCTCCTCGATCCTTCCGAGCGCGAACACGGTTTCCTCGAAGTCGGTTTCCTCGGCGACAACGGTCTCGATCCGGAGGTTCTTCACCCCGGTTTCATCGAGCACGATCGTGTTGGCGTCGGTTTCCTCGGCGGCGGGCGCCGCGAGGAGGAGCGCCATCGTGCAGGCCAGGAATGGCAGGTGGAATGGGAATTTCATCAGTGGAGAAAGAGGTTCAAGGTTTCGCCAGCGCCGATTCGTAGCGTACGCGGGCGAGGTGGAATTCACGCAGGGCATCGAGCCGCGCGGCCATCAGTTGGACCCGCTTTTCACGGGTGCGGAACACGGTCTGGATCTCGCCCTGACCGTTCCGGTAGGCATCCTCCGCCGCCTTCGCCTGTTCGTCGGCGAGCGGCAGCAACGTGCCCTGGGTCTCCGCCAGGAGCTTCGACCACTCGTTCATCTCGGCCTTCGCGGCTTCGGCTTCCAGGCGGATGTTGCGGGCCAAGGCACTCGCTTCTTTTTCCATCCGTTCCTGCCGGGCCTTGGCCTCTTCGATCGCTCCCTCGTTCTTGTTCCAGAGGGGGAGGGGAAGGGTGAAACGCAAG
>CBFGPU010000336.1:0-4362 GCA_965650715.1 uncultured Haloferula sp.
TACGATCAGGACATGAGCGATCTGGAGCACGTTCTCTCAATCCATCCCGACGCGCCGCGATGAGGAGAAAATCACGCCGATGGCACCGTGAGGCGGATGAAGATCCGGCCGCGGGATTGCTGAATCTTTTCGATGTCTGGATCGCCTTCGCGGTGGCCTTGCTGCTGGCGATCGTCAGCTACGGCAACCTGGTGAAGAAACAGGATGCCGCGATTGCCAGGAGCAGCGGCGAACCCGGGATGGAAGTGGTGACCGAACAAGGCACCGAGCTCCAGCGCTACCGCCCGAGCGAACGTACCCTCGGCGGCGATGGACAGCGCCTCGGCACTGCGTATCGCCTGAAATCCGGCGAGGTGATCTACGTGCCCGACCACAAGGACGAGGCGCCGGGGCCTTAGCAATCCGGCGCGAAAGCTGCATTGCCTTCACATCGCCTTCTGACAAAGCTTCTCCCTCCGGTCCCTCACCAGCCTCACCACCAATGACGTCCACCCCGTCTGGTGCGATGCCCCCAAGCCCTCCCCGGTCTCCGAGTGGAAGTACTCGTGGAAGAGCAGGAGGTTCTGCCAGTGCTCGACGTCGCTGTAGCGCTTCGCCTGCTCCGCCGGGCCGAAGCAGGGCCGGTAGCCCGTCTCGCAGGGACAGAACAAGGAGATCAGCCGGTCGCAGATGTCGATCGCCACTTCCTTGAGCGTCTTCTCGACGCCGGAGCCGGTCGGATACTCGATCTTGAAGCTGTCGCCGTAGAAGTGGTGATAGCGCTCCAGCGCCTCGACGATCAGGAAGTTCGTCGGGAACCAGATCGGCCCGCGCCAGTTCGAGTTCCCGCCGAACATGTCCGTGTTCGATTCTCCTGGCGTGTACCTCACCTCGTTGCGCACCCCTCCATGCTCGAAGACGAAGGGCTTCTTCTCGTGTGCTTTGCTCAGCGAACGGATGCCATATTGCGACAAGAACTCCTCCGGGTCGAACATCCGCGCAAGCGTTTGGCGGAGCTGCAGCTCCGACGGGATCGCCAGCAGGCACAACGCGGACTTCTTGTCGCCGGTGTTACGCCGCACATTGATGTATTTCAGCAGGTCCGGCCGGCTGCTCAGGAACCAGTCCATGCGCCTGCGGAAGCCGGAGAGCGACTCGATCGTGGTTTGCTTGAGCACCGTCACCGCGCACATCGGCAGCAGGCCGACCAGCGAGCGGATCCGCAGCGGGATCGGGTCGTCGTGGTTGACGATGAGCTGGTCGTAGTAGAAGCCGTCCTGGTTGTCCCACAGCCCCGTGCCGCCGAGCGAGTTGATCGCATCCGTGATGCTCACGAAGTGTTCGAAGAACTTCGAGGCGATGTCCTCGTAGGCGGGCTTTTCGCTGGCGAGCTCCAGCGCCATCGCCAGCATCAGCAGACAGTAGGAAGCCATCCATGCCGTGCCATCCGCCTGGTGCAGCTTGCCGCCGTCAGGCAGGGCGTGCGAGCGATCGAAGACCCCGATGTTATCCAGCCCGAGGAACCCGCCGCCGAAGACATGCCGACCCTCGACGTCCTTGCGGTTGACCCACCAGGTGAAGTTCAGCAGCAGCTTCTGGAAGGCCCGCTCAAGGAACAACAGGTCGCGCCGGCCTTTCGGATCGGCGATCTTGTAAACCCGCCACACCGCCCATGCATGGACCGGCGGGTTCACGTCGGAGAAGTTCCACTCGTAGGCCGGGAGCTGTCCGTTCGGGTGCATGTACCATTCCCGCAGCAGCAGGAGGAGCTGGTCCTTCGCGAAGTCCGGATCCACCGCCGCGAAGGGGATCATGTGGAAGGCCGAGTCCCAGGCGGCGAACCAGGGATACTCCCACTTGTCCGGCATCGAGAGCACGTCGCGGGCGAAGAAATGGCTCCAGTCGGAATTTCGCCCGGTGAGGCGCGACGCCGGCGGCGGCGGCCCGTCGGCGTCCCCCTTCAGCCAGTCTTCGATCACATAGTGGTAGAATTGCTTCGTCCACAACAGCCCCGCATAGCCTTGCCGGCAGATCAGGTATTCCTCCTGCGAGAGGCCCGGGGTGATGACCTCGCGATAGAACTCGTCGCACTCGGCGATTCGCTCCGCGAGAGTCTCCTCGAACTTCGCGAGGCCGGTGATCTCGTTCGACGAGGTCGTCGAGTGCAAGCGGCAGCGGATCGTGACGGTGCCGCCCGCGGGCACCATGAGTTTCATGTGCGCCGCCGCCTTCGTGCCCATCGGGAGCGGGGATACCGCTTCCTTCTTCCCTTGGATGAGCAGCTTGTGGAAGGCGTCCTTCACATATTCGGTCGGCCCGCCGATCCCGTAGATGGCCGGGTAGTCCGTTTCGTTCTCAGTGAAGAGCCACTCCGGCTCTTCCTCCGCATCCGGCGAGTCCGCATAGAAGAGAAAATCGCCGAAGGTCTCATGCGATGCGAAAAGGTGATCTCCATGTAATGCGATTGAAGGTTTGCGCAGGGGCGTTTCCCGTTCGCTCCCCCACTTCCAGACGTTCCGGAACCACAAGGTCGGGAGCACGTGGATCGGCGCCGCATCGGGTCCCCGGTTCGTCACGGTGATCCGCCACAACAGGTCCTCCGGCGAGCGCTTGGCCACTTCCTGGAGCACGTCGAAGTAGCGCCCCTCGTCGAACATCCCCATATCGGCCAGCTCCAGTTCCGGCCCCTCGCGGCCCAGCTCGGCATTCTTCTCCCGGATCTCGGTATACGGGAACTTTCCCTGCGGATACTTGTAGAGAGCCTTGGTGTAGGAGTGGGTCGGTGTGGAATCGAGATAGTAGTAGCACTCCTTCACATCCTCGCCGTGGTTCCCCTCGTTCCCGCCGAGTCCGAAGAGGCGCTCCTTGAGGATCGAGTCCTTTCCGTTCCACAGCGCGGGAGCGAAGCAGAGGCGGCACTGGCGGTCGCACCAGCCCTGGAGGCCGTCCTCGCCCCAACGGTAGGCGCGGCGCCGGGCATGATCGTGGGGGAACTGGCCCCAGCTATCGCCATGCTCCGAGTAGTCCTCCCGCACGGTGCCCCATTGGCGCTCGCTGAGGTAGGGACCCCAGCGTTTCCAATTCTTCCCGCGGGTGAGATCCTCGTCGAGCCGCTCGTGTTCCCTCGTCATCCGGGACCGTTAGAGCAGAAAGCGTGCAGGAATGCCAAGCAGGGGTGACAGCATCCCCCGCAAGCCCTTGAATCGCAGGGATCGGCAAGGCTGGAAAAATCGTGAGGCGCGGGCGGCTCCCGGCGCTGCCACTTTCGGATAGGTGGCGCGGCGCAGTCTCGACTTGGCCGGCTCCCCCGGTTGGGTTGATACGCCAAGCTAATCGAAATGAACTCCCAGACCGCACCTTCCATCGTAATGCCGGGTGAAGCGAAAACCCACACGGCTTTCGGCGATCAAGCGACCTTTCTCCTCACCGGGGATCAGACCGGCGGGCGGTATACCATGTTCCGTTACGTGGTGGCGCCCGGGGGAGGCCCGCCCTTGCACAGGCACGACGGAGAGGACGAATGGTTCCTCGTGCTGGAGGGACGGGCAGAGTTTTATGAAAGCGGGATCTGGTCGGAGGTGCCGGTAGGCGGGGCGGTCTTCATGCCGCGCGGGTCGGTGCATTCGTTCAGGAATCCCGGCGACACTCCCCTGACGCTCTTGATTCACACGGCACCTTCCGGTTTCGAGACCTTCTTTTCCCGCTGCGCGGCGGAGTTTGAGAAGGAAGGAGGTCCGGAGATGGAGCGGATCTTCTTGATCGCAGCGGAACACGGGATTTCCTTCGAAGGGCCGTAGCCTCGCGAATCGTGCCTTGTCCGCTGCTGGCGCGAACGGTAGGGATTGCAGCCGTCCGCATGAACCGTATCGACCGCCTCACCGGGATGATCCTGCTGCTGCAAGGCCAGCGCGTGATCACGGCGGAGCAAATCGCGGAGCACTTCGAAATCAGCGTCCGGACGGTCTACCGCGACCTCTCCGCGCTGTGCGAAGCCGGAGTGCCGATCATCGCGGAGGCGGGCGTCGGCTATAGTCTCATGCGCGGCTATCACATGCCGCCGGTGATGTTTACCGAGGATGAAGCGGCGGCGCTCTTCATGAGCGGGGAGGTGACCGAGCAGGTGGCGGACGACTCGCTCAAGCAATCGCTACGCGGAGCCCTTCTCAAGATCAAGTCGGTGTTGCCGCAGGAGAAGAAGGATTACCTCGGCCGCCTGAAGAATGCCATCGGCGTTTGGTTCCGCCGCGGTGGAAACGAGGACCGGAAGCTCTCGCTGATGCCGATCCAGGATGCGGTGGTGAGGCGGCGTTGCATGGCGCTGCGCTACGATGCCGCAAGCAAGGGCAAGATCACCTCGCGCGTGGTCGAGCCGCTCGGGTTGGT
>CBFGPU010000337.1:0-4355 GCA_965650715.1 uncultured Haloferula sp.
CGTCTGCAGTTCCGCTGCGCTCAGGGCCCGCGTCCAGATGCGGACTTCGTTGTAGCGCGCGTTGGCCGTGCTATCGTCGGTCCACTGCGAGCGGCCCAGCATGTTTGCCGCGTCGTTGAAGTCTGCGAGTTGGTTGGAGGTGCTGAAGCTTCCTTGGAGCACGCCGAGATCGGAACTGCCGGAAGGCATCGAATACCAGCTCACGAGGGTGGAACTGTTCGTGCCCGCGCCGGGCTCGATCGTCATCACGATGTGGAACTCGGTGCCGGTCGTGTAGGGTTGGTTTGTATTCGCGGCACCCTTGGTTTCGCCATCGACCCACTCCACCGTGTCGGTTGCCAGGTTGGTTCCCTGGGTCCAGGTCATCATGAGGTATTCCGTCGTGGCACTGCCGAAGTCGAAGATCCGCGACCAGTTCTGGACACTCTCCTGGGTGGCCCAGAGCTCGATGGTCACCGGTGTCTTGAGCCCCTGCAGGAGGTTGGTGCCAAGCTGCGCATAGGCGGAAGTCGCGCGGGCACCGCCGCCCAGAAGGAGGTTGGTGGACGAGAGCGTCGAGGTCCCGCCCGTGAGCGCATCGTTGTCCGGATCGATCACCTGCGCGGCGCTGGTACCCGCGGAATCCGCCAAGCTGCCGTTGAAACTCCAGCGGTTGCGGAGCTTGGCTTTCGCCGGCGTCCAGTCGGTGTCCACCGGATGCGAGTTCGCGAGGAACTCGTCGAGGTTCGTGAAGGTGTCGCTGTCGGCGTCATTCCCCGGTAGTACGGCGGTGGTGCCGAAGTAAACAAGCTCCCACGCATCCGCCATGCCGTCGCCCGTGCCGTCCTCTGTATCCGGGAAGGCGTTGCGGTCCACGGGTGAGGTCGCCGCCGCCTGCTCGCTGGCGTTGGTGGCATAATCGCCGTCCGCATCTCCGGTGCCGGTTTGGTTGAGGTTGCCGAAGTGGGAGAGCTCCCAACTGTCAGGCAACCCGTCCGCGTCGCCGTCGGCAGCGACCACGCTCAGCACGCCGGTGGCCTCGCTGAAGGCGTAGTTCCCGGTTGGCGAGAACCAGACGTTGTTCGACTCGACAAAGCCCGGGATGGTGAAGGTAGTGCCGAAATCCTCGGTGAGCGTGGCCGCATTGACCAGCGTCCAACTGTCGCCGGCCGTGCTGCTTGCCCCGCTCAGGTCGATGTCGAATGAGCCGTTGAAGGTTGCCGTGCCCGCGCCCGATATGGTGTTGTTCACTCCGTTCGCGCCGATGACGAACCTGAGGGAACTTCCGGGAGCCGCGGTGATACGTCCGTTGACCGTGATGTTGCCGGTATGGGTGTTCGTTCCGGAGATTGTCGTGCGGTAGGTGGCGGTGCCGCCGTTGAAGATCAGATCGCCGCTGCCCGAGATCGGTGCGGTGATGTTCACCGGGCCCTGTGTCGCGGAGATGCGGGATCCGGTCCCGGTCACGGCCAGCGTGCCCGCGAGCGTGAAGGTTTCGACGCTTCCTTGGAGGTGGTCGATCAGTCCGCCCGCAAGGATCAGGTTGTTTATGGTGATCACGTTCGATCCCAAGGTCTTGTAGGAAAGGGTGCCCGTGGAAGTACCGATCGTGAGCGAGTTTCCGGCGAAGGTGTAGGCGCCGGTGGTGGCCGGCGTGCGCAGCCTTTGGATGTTCACCACGTAGTCGTTCCCGGCGGAGGGAGCTGCTCCGTTGCTCCAATGCAGCGCGGTGTTGAAGGAACTGGTGTTGACCAGGTCCGCCGTGGTGAGCGTGACGGTTTCGCCATGGGCGAGCGCGATGAGGGCGATGGCAAGCCCCGGGGTAAGGCAGGTCTTCGGGATCATTGGGGTTCTCGGGTTGTCGGGCATGCGGGGGGGCATGATCCCGGAGAAATGCGGGAGAGCTTGGGCTCTTCCCGGGCAAGTCAGCGGGCACCGTAGAACCGCATCCGCGGCGATATCAATGGTGGGCCACGCTTCTCCCACGCAATGGGGAGCCCGCCGCAGCCTAGTCGAACCCGCCCTCCCGATACTCGATCCGCCAGTATCTGCGCGTTTCTCCGGATGGCAGCGGGCCGCTGAAAACGAGATCGCCGCCGGTCCCGGACCGGGTCTCCATGATCTCCCAGTCCGTCAGGTTCGTGCTGCTCCAGAGGCGGTAGCTCCAGCTCGGCTGCGAGGGACAAGCGATCTCGAAATCACTTCCGGTCTTCCTGAAGGAAGGCTGCGGGAGGTGGCCGAAGTAAGCCGCTGCATCCCACTCGAGGATGGAGAAGCGCGCCGCGGTGTTGGCGGGCGGCGAATATCCTTCGCCCGCCGAGGCTTGATACAGGAAGTGAAGCTGGCGCTCGCGGTCCCACAGTTCGTTGTCGATGATCGGCTCGTAGTTGCCGAGGTTCTCCGTGGAGAGGTCGAACCGGATCCAAACCAGCCGGTCCGGATCATCCGCCTTCGGCAAGCTATGGACGATCGTGAGACCGTTGCCGCCTTCGTTGTCCCGGTAGGCCACGATGATTCGTCCCACATCGTCGTGGACCACGATCGGCCGGGCGAGATTGCGCACGAAGTTCTCGTCGTACTTGGTGCCCGCCGGGTCGATCGTCCGGTTCGAGACCGCACGCGTCTGCCAGGTGCCGTTGTCGTGCCGGAAGGCGACCATGTACTGTCGGCGGTGATTGCCGGAGGTCGCCTCGGGAGCCCACCACGAGGCGATTACCGGATTGCCCGCTGCATCCAGGCACATGCTCGCCTGGTTGATCAGGCTGCTACCTTCGGGAATCGTGACGATGTGCTCCGCCGCGGTGGCCGGATCGCCGCTCTCGCCATCGCGGGAAATTGGCAGTGCATACGCCGTGCCGCTTTGCCGTTGCCAGGTAAGCCCGGCATCGGTTGAACGGCCGAAGGCGAAGTTGTTGTTGGTTTGGTAGCCGTTCTCGTTGGCAGGGGAATCGCCGCCGACCGGTTCGTAACGCCAGCACCAGGTCAGCAGCAGGTCGTCCCCGTCGCCTCCGAGTTGGGGCATGTTCGGGTAGGCATTGTAGTTCGGGGTCCAGCCGGTGCCTTTGATGAAAGGAAGCTGGGTGCCGCCGCTGCGGTGAACGTTGTCCCAGGTCCGCGTCGCGGTATCGTAGCGGTTCAGGAAGGTATCCCCGTTCCCCGATGCCACCTCGCGGAAGAGGAAGAGGAGGTCGCCGTCCGGCAGCTTCAAGAACTGCGGGTAGGTGACGGTGTTCTCCCGGCCGGTCATGGTGGTGTCGGGCCCGAGCACGATCGGTGCGCTGCCGGTGACGGGAGTAGTACTACGCGAATAGTGGAACGCATCCCCGTGCATTCCCCAGGAAACGTGCATGTACCCCTCGCCATCGATCCCGTAGCTGATCACGTCGTGGCCGTCGGTGATGGTGTTCGCAGTGAATGTCGGGTGGCGGAAGACCTCCCACTCCGAGGAGCCGAGCGTGCGCCGGCCGATCCAGATGGTGTTGTTGAAGGCTGCCGCAGGGTCGTACTGATGACGGCCGTACCAGGTCACGAACTGTTGGCTGCCCACGGTCTTCAGCGAGGAACGCACGAAGGACACGGTGTTGATGGCTGAAGCGCCGGCGTAGCCGAACTCGCTGGTCGCGTGGTCGCCATCGTCAAGCGGCACGAGTTTCACCGCGGTTCCCGGAGGGCGGGATGCCGCATCGGCGGGATGGGTGCCGGCTTCGAGTTCCTGCAGGTTGCCCCGGCCGTCCCCATCCGGATCGGACCCCGCGTTGAAAGAGAGGGAAGCGAAATACTGGTTCTCCCATGCATCGGTCAGGCCGTCGCAATCGGTATCGGCGGAAGTGGATGCACGGTTGTTCGGAGCAGAACCGTTGGCGAGTTCCGTGGCGTTGCTCTCGCCGTCTCCATCGGGATCCCCCGGGGAAGCCTGTGAAAGATTGCCGAAGTAGAGAACTTCCGCCTCGTCGCCCAGTCCGTCGCCATCGCTATCGCCGGGGATCGAAGCCGCCAGCAACGGGCTCGATGCCCCCGCGTACTCCGCCGCATTGTCATGGCCGTCGCCATCGGGGTCGTCCCCGGCGGACTCGTCGAGGTTCTGGAAACATGCCATTTCCCACCCGTCGGGAAGGCCGTCGTTGTCGCTGTCGCCATAGTCCGCGGCATCCGGACCGAAAAGGTGGAGGTCCTCCCGCTGGCGGGCACCGAGCTTGCCGTTCCAAATACGGCATTCATCGTAGCGGGCATTTGCCGTCGCGTCGCCGGTATACATCGAGCGCCCCAGCCATGCCAGGTTGTCCTGCAGGTCGAGCAGGGTGTCGGCCGTGTCGAAGCTCCCCTTCGCCGGGCCCAGCGCGGGTGCGGTCGCTGGTGCCGCGTGCCAGCTCACGCGG
>CBFGPU010000338.1:0-4346 GCA_965650715.1 uncultured Haloferula sp.
GGGCAGACACCGGAGGAGTTCCGCCGCGACTTCACCCGACTGCTCGACCATGCGGCCACTCTGCCCGGGCTGCGCGTATGGGTCTTCGGCGCGCCGCCACGCTTCCTGCGCGAGGGGGAGACCGATGATTCGCCGGGAGTCCGCCCCAGCCGCCAGTCGCTTGCCGCGATCAATGCGGTGCTGCGGGAGATCGCGGACCAACGGCGTCTGCCTTTCGTGTCGCTCGATGGCCTGGCCGGGAAGCCGGGCCTTTCCGACAATGGCATCCACCTCAATGCCGCCGGCTACCAGGCTGCCGCACGCGAGATCGAGCAACAGCTCGGCTGGCCCGCGGGGAAGTGGGACCAGGGCGATGCCGCCGCGGCCCTGCGCCGTGCGATCCTGCGCAAGAACGAGTGGTTCTTCCACCGCTCGCGTCCTGCGAACATGGCCTACATCTTCGGCTTCCGGAAGGCGGAGCAGGGACGCAACGCGGGCGAGATCGAAGCCTTCGACAAACTGGTGGCGGAGGAGGAGCAGCGTATCGCGCAAATGCGCGGGCTGTTGAGGATCGTTCCCGATCCGGAGCGCCGTACCGAATCGAAGGTGGCGGCGAATACCCCGCAGCCGCATCCTGATTTCACCGTGGCCGATGGCTACGAGGTGACGCTGTGGGCGGAGAATCCGCTGCTGCACAAGCCGACCCAGATGAACTTCGACGAGCACGGCCGCCTCTGGGTCGCGAGCTCCGAAACCTATCCGCAGGTAGAGGTCGGGCAGACGGCAGATGACAAGATCCTGGTGCTGGAAGACAAGAGCGGCGACGGCAAGGCCGATGCTTCCACCGTCTTCGCCGATGGCATGCTTATGCCCACCGCGGTCCTGCCGGGAGATGGCGGCTGCTATGTCGGCCAGAGCACGGACCTGCTGCATTTCAAGGATACCGATGGCGATGGCAAGGCGGACACGCGCACGCGCGTGCTGAGCGGCTTCGGCACGGAAGATACCCACCACAATCTCCACACCCTGCGCCGCGGGCCGGATGGCAAGCTGTGGATGAACCAGAGCATCTACACACGGACCGATACCGAAACACCGCACGGTATCATGCGCCTGAAGAGCGGCGGCATCATGAAGTTCGACCCGCGCGCGGGGAAGATCGAGCCGGTCTTCTACGGCTGGTGCAATGCCTGGGGCCACCAGTTCGACAAGTACGGCCAGTCCTTCGTGACGGACGGGGCCGGCGGCGGCGGCATCAACTGGGCGGTGCCCGGCGCGATGTACTTCACCTATGCCGGGGCGGAGAAGGTGCTCGATAGCATCAGCCCCGGCTCGTACCCGAAGTTCTGCGGGCTGGAGATCATCGAATCCCAGGCCTTCCCGGCGGAGTGGCAGGGGAACATGATCACCTGCGACTTCCGCGCGCACCGCGTGGTGCGTTTCTCGGTGAGCGAGAGCGGTTCCGGCTATGCGGCCCAGGAGATGGGAGATTTGCTCCGCACGGAGGACGTGAACTTCCGCCCTATCGATGTGAAGATCGGGCCGGACGGCGCTCTCTACATCGCGGACTGGTCAAACCCGATCATCAATCATGGCGAGGTCGACTTCCGCGATCCGCGCCGCGACCGCGAGCATGGCCGCATTTGGCGGGTGCAGAAGAAGGGTGCAACGCTGACGCCGCGGCGCGACCTCGCGAAGCTGCCGGATGCCGAGCTGTTAGGTTTGCTGACGAGCGATCATCGCCATGAGCGCGAGCAGGCGATGGTGGTGCTCACCGGCCGGGCGAAGTCGGATGGCTTCGCGAAGGCGGTCGGATCGTGGGCTTCGTCGGCCAAGGACGGGCGCACCAAGCTGGCGGCGCTCTGGCTTGCCAAGGGAATGGACCGTCCGGATTCCGGCCTGTTGGAGAAGGTCTTGAAGGACGAGGACGGCAAGGTCCGTGCCGCGGGGGTGCGGGTGGCGGGCGATTGGCTGGCGGCCTTAGGACCGGAAGAAATCATGGCGCTTGTCGGACCTGCCGCGACCGATGTTCACCCGCGCGTTCGGGTCGAAGCGGTGTGCGTGCTCGCCAAGTTGTCCGGTCCCCAAGCGCTGGACGCCGCCCTGAAGTCCCTGACACTTCCGCGCGACCGCTTCCTCGACTACGCGCTGTGGCTGAGTGTCCGCCATCACGGCGAGGCATGGCTGGCCGCGGTTCTCGATGGGAAGCTCGCGCTCGAAGGACGCGAGACCGCGCTGGAATTCGTGCTCGGCAATCTCCCCGCCGGCAGCGGCGCGGCGGGCATGCGCAAGCTGATGCCCAAGCCCTTGGCCAAGGACGGTTCGGGACCGTGGATCGATCTCGCGATCAAGGCCGGCGATCCGGTGCTTCTGGGGTCTATCTATGAACAAGTCCTTGCGGGCGGTTTCGACGCGCCGGTGGCAGCCAAGGTGTTGAAGAAGATCGAGGTCTCCGTGACTGGACGGCAGGTGAGGCCACAGGGAGATCACCGGCGCTTGAAGGCCTTGTTCGCTTCTGCCGATCACCCGCTGGCTGCCGCGGCGATGAGTTTGGCCGGAGCCTTGCGCGTGGAAGACTTGTCGGGCGAACTGGCAGCGGTTGCGGCGAATGCGGATGCGCCTGCCGATCTGCGCGTCGCCGCGATGGAAGGTCTCTCCTACTTCGCCTCGTCGCCAGCACGCGATACCTTGGGGTCGATCGCCAGATCGGATGCGCCGGTCGAGCTCAAGACGCGCGCGGCCTTGGCTCTGGCGCGGGCCCATCGCGCAGATTCCGTTTCCGCAGTCCGGGGCGTCTTGCCGACCTTGTCGGATGCCAATGCCGCGCGCGCCTTCTGGCAGCAGGCGCTCTCGGTCAGCGGCCTCTCCTCCGATCTGGCGAAGTCCTTCCGTGAACAACCACTGCCATCCGAGGTCGCATCGCGGACCCTTCCGGCCATCCCGGACATCGATGAACACTTCGCTCTCCTCAAGGTCCTGCGCGAGCAAGCCGGTGCCGCCGCGACGAACGGGCCCACTTCCGAAAGCGTCCTGCGTCTCGCCAAGCTCGCCGCCGAGCGTGGGGACGCTGCCCGAGGCGAGATGATCTATCGCAATCCCGGACTCGCTTGCACCGCCTGCCATGCGATCGGCGGGGCAGGGGGGAAGGTCGGACCTGACATGACTTCCATCGGTGCGAGCGCCCCGCTCGACTACCTGGTGGAGTCCGTCCTGCTGCCCGGGGCCAAGGTGAAGGAAGGCTACCACTCGGTGATCTTCGAGACCAAGGACGGCCGCACGATCATCGGCCGCCTGCTCCGCAGCGGCGGCGGCAACCTCCTCGTCAGCGATGCGACCGGCCAGGAGACCACGCTCACGGAGGACTCAATCCTCAAGAAAACGGACACCGGAAGCCTGATGCCTGCGGGCCTGACCAATACCCTTGGGGAACAGGAGCAGGCCGATCTCTTCAAGTTCCTCTCCCAACTCGGCCGACCGGGGAACTATGACGCTGCCAAGAGCCGCGCCCCGCGCGTGTGGGCCGTCATGCCGGTGAACGGCGAACCGCAGGGCCCCGTCGTCGCGGGCGATCCGAAGCTTCCTTGGGTTGTCATCAACGGCACCGTGAACGGCACGCTCCTCGCCTCCGACGTCACCGCCATGACCGGTGCGGTCAACGAGGTGCTCGCCGCTGCCTGCCTGCAACTGGCCGAGCCTGCCGAAGTCGCGTTCACCTTCCCGGCGGAAACGAAGCCCTCCGCCCTTTGGGTCGATGGCAAGCCCGTCCAGCATGGCAAGCTGAACTTGGAGCCGGGTATCCACCGCATCGTCCTGCGCAGCCCGCTGAGCGGCGGGAGGGTTCGCTTTGAGGCTTCCGCGGGGACTTTCCTGCCGGGGTGGTGATGTCGGACGGGGCCGCCGCCCCATAGGTTCGCCACGGAGTGGCCTTGGACTGCGGCAGCCTCCTGCGGCTCTCGACAGGCCGCCCTGCTGTCGTGAGGAACTGTGGATCCACATCCCGCCGTTGGCATTCCAAGCGGCGAAACAGTTCCATCGGCACCAGGATCGATCACCGAGGGAATCCCGTCAGTCCGAGCCGATGAACGCGACCACGAGGATACCGGATCAGAAGGTGAGGAAGCGATGCAGGGCGGGCTTCACGCTGCGATGGTGGTTCGTTGGGGGGGAGAAGAAAAGCCCGGCGGTCGGAACAAGCTGACGCGGTGGATCGTCGGTCCTTGCCTTCCTCCCCTGCCGCCGCGTAGTAATGGCCGCCGACCGCGCCCGGCGTATCCCGCCGGGGCGATCCCAAGACGGGCCTGTAGCTCAGCGGTTAGAGCAGGGGACTCATAATCCCTTGGTCGTGGGTTCGAACCCCACCGGGCCTA
>CBFGPU010000339.1:0-4330 GCA_965650715.1 uncultured Haloferula sp.
TCGATCCTCGCCGCTGTCGCGGTGGCGCATTGCCCGGCAGCCGTAACCTATGTCGATGCCACTTCCGGTGCCGGCGGCAATACGACACTTGCCGATGGCAGCACCTTTACTCCCCCGTTGAACGGCACCACCGGTGTCGACAACAACTGGGAACAGCGCACGACCTTCGGCTCGGGTGGCAACATCTACGAGTCGGGCGGCGAGCAGATCGAGAACGCGCCGGAACTCCGCACCCGCTTGAGCGGACTGACGCCGGGGGTCGAGTACACGATCTACATCAATTTCTGGGATCCGGGCAGCACCACGGAAGACTGGAACATCCGCGCAGGCTTCACCTCGAACGCGGGGGCAAACACGCTCTACTCGGCCGCGGACGCGACAGTCGAACTCGGCGGAGCCACCGCCGCGGTGCTGGCCAGCACGCTGACCTACACCACCGCTCCGACCATCTTCGCGGAAGGCGGCCGCAACCTGCTGGCGGGCCTCGTCGGCACAGCCACCGCGAACGGCAGCGGTGAGATCGACATCTATTTCGATGACCTGCCGAACGGCACCTCCGTGAACCGGCGGACCTGGTACGACGGGGTCTCCTACGAGGCGGTGCCCGAACCCGGATCCTGTCTCCTCGGCCTGGCCGGCATCGTCGCGCTCCTGCGCCGCCGACGGCGCTAACAAAACCCCAATACATCGATGAACCCAAGATTCCTCGCAGCATTTCCCCTGCTGCTGGCCGGGAGTTTGCGCGCACAGATCACCTATGTAGACGCGACATCCGGTGCCGGCGGCAATACCACCCTGGCAGATGGCAGCACCTTCACCCCGCCCCTCAACGGCACCACCGGCGCGGACAACAACTGGGAGCAGCGCACGACCTTCGGATCGGGCGGCAATATCTACGAATCCGGCGGCGAGAACGTCACCGAGAATGCCCCCGAACTGCGCACCAAGCTCGGCGGTCTGACTCCAGGCACGGAATACACCATCCGCATCTATTTCTGGGATCCCGGCAGTGCGGTCGAGGACTGGAACATCCGCGCGGGCTTCACCTCGAATCCCGACGCGAACACCATCTACTCCGCCACCGACGCCACGGCGGAACTGGGCGCGACGGCGGCGGAGGCCGCCAGCACGCTGGTGCACGGAACCGCACCGACGATCTTCGCCGAGGCCGGACGGGTATTGCTGTCGGCAACGGTGGGCACGGCCACGGCGGATGCCAACGGTGAGATCTTCGTTTACATCGACGACTTGCCGACCTCGTTGAACGTGAACCGCCGCTCGTGGTACGATGGCTTGGGTTACCAGAAGAACGACACGGACAACGACGGGCTGCCCGATTCATGGGAGACGGCCAACGGGACCAACCCCGAGGTCGCCGACGCCACGGAAGATCCGGATGGCGATAACCTCACAAACCTCCAGGAATACCAGAACAACGGGCACCCTTTCCTGACCGACACGGATGCGGATGGCGTGGACGACGACGTCGAGTTCGCCGGCGGGATGCTGCTCGACAATCCGGATAGCGATGCCGATTTCTATCTCGATGGAGTCGAGGTCGCGCGTTCCACCGATCCGCTCGACTTCAACTCCTTCCCCTCCCCGACCGGCGGGCTGAAGGTCGATTTCAGCTCCCAGAACGCTGTTGGCCAAGCGGGAGTCTTCCACCACTCGGATTGGTTCAACTACGTGGCGACTCACGAAGTGAACGGCGTCACCGACCGCACCGAGCTATGGACCGTGCCTGCCTTCGCGAATGCGGAAGTGAGCTTCACCGTCGCCTATCCGGATACCACCGCGGCCACGGTGAAGCAGATGATCGGACGCTCCGACGCGCAAGCGGCGGTTTACCCCGGCGATTCCCCGCGACTCATGCGCGACTGGATCGGCATCGACACCCGCATCGGCAGCGCGGGCAACGGGACCACTGCGGACACCACGATGACCTTCACCTTCGCGGGCCTGCCGGCGGGCACCTATCGCTACCGCGGCTATCATCATGACGTCGAGCTTCAGAACGGGCAGTTCGGCCTGAAGGTCACGGATGCGGGCCGCAGCAATGCGGACCTCGGCAAGTTCCGCATGACCCGCTCCGCCGGAGCCACCTACAGCCTGCCGGAAAACCCCGGCGGCGATCCAGCAGCCCTGAGCTCGACGATCGACCTGCTGCTGGTGTCGAACGGTAGCGATCCAATCACGGTCTCCTACACGGGACGCGAAACGGCCAACGTCTTCACCAGTTTCATCGGGGTCAACGGGTTCGAGCTCGTCACCGATACCGACACCGACGGAGACTTCGTGCCGAACTCGACCGACCTGCATCCGGGACAGGACGACGGGGCTTTGGACGACGATGGCGATGGCCTCTCCAACCTGCGCGAGTATCATCTGGGAACTAGCCCGACGCTGGGCGACACCGATAACGACGGGCTCTCCGATGCCGTGGAGACCAACACCGGAACCTTCACCTCCGTTGCGGACAGCGGCACGAGCCCCTTCAATGCGGATAGCGATGGCGATGGCGCGAACGACGGGGACGAGGTGGCCGGCTCGTCCAACCCCTTCGATCCCGCGAGCCTGCCGGTGACCGGCCCGATCAAGGTGCTCACTGCGACGCTCAATCCGGCGACCAACGAGTATACGATCCAATGGGAGTCCGCGACGGGAGCGACTTACGACATCGTCTATTCGGATACCCTCGCGGGCAGCATCGCCACCTGGACGCTCGCCGCCGACAACGTGGCTTCGCAGGGAGCCACCACGGCCCATGTCATCCCTCTAGGATCGCCACGACCGGCCAAACGCTTCTTCGTCGTGATCCGCAATTGATTCCAATGCCCGCCCGTCCCGGTGCACGAATGCACCGGAGCGCGGCGGGCTTTTTCTTGCCCATGTCATCTCTACCGCTCCGCTTCGCCCTCCTGTCATCCCTCATTGCCCCGCTGCATGCCGATCTCGCCTGGCTCGACTTCCAGCCGGGTGAGACCGGCGCGGCTCCGCTCTTTCGCGCCGTGACAGGAGTGGCGGGGATGCCGGTGGAGTCCGGGGATGTGGTTTTCACCTTGGGCGGCAGCACGCTTGGCACCCGCGACCGGTCGCTGGCCGATCCGGTTCTCAGCGACTTCGTTTTCACCGACGGGGCGGACGCGAACATCGTGCTGAAGATCGAAGGACTCGCTGCGGGCACCTATGCGGTGGAGTCCTTCCACTACGATGGCGGCGGCTTCGGCGGTACGATCCGGATCGATTCGCGACCGCAGGCGAGTCCCGAAGCCGGGACGGTGGTGCTGGCAAACCATGCTTTTTCCACCGCCGCCGCGACCTATACCTTCTCCACCGACGGCTCGGCACACGAACTGGTCTTCCGCGAGAACGACGGCAACGACCGGGTGCGTTTGAACGGCCTGAAGATCCGGCCCGCCGGATCGATCGCGGGACCGCCGGGACGCTTCATCGACATCGACAGTTCAAACACGGTCGCCGCCGCGGGCACGCCTTCGCCCTTCTCCACGGAGAACGTGAACGACACGGGCTTCACCGCCGGGCCGCTCTGGCGACGCCGGACGGGCTTCGGCTTCAACGTCACGGGCAACCGCGAGATCTACGAGAAGGATGCCAACGGCGGCGTGGGCGATGGGGCGACCTTGGCCACCGAAGCAACGGGGCTGGTCCCCGGAAAGATCTATGGCATTCATGTGGCTTACCTTTCCGTGCCGACCGAGAACTGGCAGGTGAAGGGCGGTCTCTCTGCCACCTCCCTCGAACTTTTCACTCCCGACTCCCCGGTCGGCAGGTTCGCGGACCTGGGCCTGAGCAGCGAATCCGGATCGAACCGCCGCCAATATCTCGGCTTTGTCGGAAACGCGGTGGCCGATGGAAACGGCACCCTCCAGATGTTCGCCGACGACGGCGATGGCACCGCGACGAACTGGAGCACGCGCTCCTGGCTGGAGGGGTTCCTGGTCGGCGATGCGGTGACGATGCCGCAGTTGCCGGGCAATGCGCTCGAGATCGCGCCGGACGGGGCGTGGACCTGGTTCAATGACGAACGCTCGATCCTGCACGAGGGCTCGCTCTACTCCGGCTACGTGAAGGGCAATGGCACCTATGGCGTGACGCGCTACGATCTAACAAGCGGGGAGAAGTTCCACATGGTGATCAGCACCGCGACCTCGCAACAGCAGGACGATCACAACAATCCCTCGATCACGGTGCTGCCGGACGGCAAGCTGATGCTGCTCTATTCGAAACACATTGCCGGATCGCAATTCTACCAACGGACCTCGCTGGTCACGCAGCCCTCGACCAATGCCGACTGGGGACCGGAGAT
>CBFGPU010000340.1:0-4313 GCA_965650715.1 uncultured Haloferula sp.
AATTTTCGAGTTTCTTTCAATAGAGGCTGCGAAAAATCAACGAATTGCGGAAATCCACTTCTAACAAGGAATTTTTAACCTTTCTTTCTATTCTTGAAAAATTTAACTTTCGTGATGCTTTATTTTGGAGGATCGGAAACTTTACTCAAGCGAGTCGTGCGTTATGCATGGGTGCTTTTCGCCCTAGGGAATGGTGCATTTGCGGCGAGCGAGGGTTCGGCTTCGATCGCGTGGAACCCCAATCCGGAGACCGATGTGGCCGGGTATAAAATTTATTGGGGAGAGCTGAGCCGACAATACACCAACGTGCTCGACGTCGGCAACAGCGTGACGGCGACCGTCGGAAACCTGACCAGCGGGCGCACCTACTATTGCGCGGTGAAGGCGTACAACGTGGCCCAACAGGAGAGCGCGTTTTCTGCCGAGGTCACCCTGACCTACATCTCGGAGAACGCTCAGGCGGATACCAGTTCCCGGCTCGTGCTGCTGGAGGCGGAGAGCGGGACGCTCACCTCCCCTGCGGCGATTCTCGGCTCGGGGACGGACATCTATGTCGATAGCACCAACTACTCGACCGCCGCGAACGCCTCGACGACGATGACCTTCAACGCCGATGTGGCGGCGAACTACCATGTGTGGTGCCGGGTGAAGGCACCCGCGGCGAGTTCCGACTCCTTCAACGTCAGCATGGACGGGGGGACCGAACAGGTCTTCCACGTCTACGGGGTGGCGGAGCCGACGGAGCCGCGCAGCAGTTCCTGGATTTGGAAGAGGATCCATGTGGCGGGGGGAGATCCACGGGACTATCCGCTCGCGATCGGCAGCCATTCGCTGAAGTTCCGCGTGCGGGAGCAGGGGGCCTGTCTCGACCGGATCGTGTTGAGTTCCGATCCGAATTTCACGCCGTCCGACTCCCTGCCACGGTCGGGCGACGTGCTGAGCGTGACCAGCAGTCCGGTGGGGATGACCCGGCTTGCGGGTGAAACGGCATTCTTCGAAGTCACGGCTGCCGCCACCGGTCCGGTGACGTACCAGTGGCGGAAGAACGGCAGCGACATCTCCGGTGCGACCTCGTCGATGCTCATCCTGGACGAGATCGACGGGAGCGACGCGGGAAACTACACGGTGCTTTTGAGGCGCGGCACGGCGAGCGTGACCACGGGATTGGCAATGCTGGCCGTGGTCGACTCTTCCGCGACGCCGGAATTCAAGGTGACGCGCATGACCATGAATCCCGACCTGACCGTCAGTTTCGAACTGGACGGGGGGCTCGATGCGACCGTGCTGGTGTATGCTTCCGCAGACCTCCAGTCCTGGTCGCTGATTTCCAGCCAGACGAATTCGACGGGAACGATCCAAGTCTCCGATCCGGCGTCCGTGGGTCAGACCAAGCGGTTTTACAAGATCGTGACCCCGTAGGACGCCGCACACGGCACGAGGATATCACCAGCGGCTCTGCTTCACGTAAACCGTGTCGTAGGGCCGCAGGTAGAAGGCGCTGTGGTTCGCCCCGGAGAGGGTGTCGTCCAGGTTGAGGGCATAGCGCTGGTGCTTGCCGCCTTGGTTGCGGACGACGACGACCTGCTTGCGATTGGCGAACTTCGAGAACCCGCCGGCTTCCATCACCGCTTCGAAGGCGGTCATCGGGCGGTCGAGCGGGATCTTGCCGGGCTTGTTCACCTCGCCCGAGACATAGACTCCGGCGGCGGCGGTTTCGACCGCGACGAGAACCGTGGGGTTCTGCAGGTGGGTGGTGTACATCCCGGTCAATTGGGACTGGAGGGAAGCCACGCTCTTGCCGGAGGCGCTGACGTCGCCAACCTTCGGGAGGCTGACCCGGCCGTTGGCTTGGATGCGTTGTGTGGTATTGAGCTCCGGGGCACCGGGATAGCTGACCAGGATCACATCGCCCGCGGACAAGGTGCCTGTCGGGCGCGAGGACATCACATCCGGGGGGATCTCGGCGTAGGGCTCGGGGCCCTCGCAGCCGGTGAAAAGGCCGACCATCGCGACGGCCATGAGGGCCGTCAGCGCGGAAGCAAAGCCGTGGCGGAGGCGTTGCCACACGGAGGCGGCTTGGGTTTGGGTTGCTGGGATTGTCGTCATCGGATTGTATTTGGGGTGGGAGTGAACAGGTTCTAGCAGGTTTTTACGCGGGGTGGCAGCGACTTTTGCAGGGGGAGGTCACGGCCTAAGCAGGACCGGCGAGGTAGCGGTCCCAATCGGCTGGCAGCGGGCATTTCTCGACATCGCTGGCGATGCGGCCTTCCCACTCCGGATTGAAGACGGTGCTGGTGCCGTAGACCATGATGAGGTCCTCGTTGCCGACATTCCGCAGGGCATGGGCGACGCCGGAGGGAATGACGACGGCGGCGTTGTCCGGGCCGGAGCGGCTATCGCCGGGAATGACGAAGCGCATCACGCGGCGGGGCATACCGGCGCGTTCATCCACCAGCAGCATCTCGCAGATCCCGGTGAGGAAGAACATGACATCCCACTGTTCGCGGTCATAGGGCCGGAGCGAGTAGTCCTGCGGCGAGTCGATGTAGAGCTTCTTGAACCAAGCCGCGGGATCCTCGCCGGGAGGGATGTAGGGCGGATGGATGTGGAAGCCCTTCGCGCTATCGCGGTGCATAAGGGCGGAGGCCCATTGGCGCGGAGCGATGCCGATGCGGTCGAGGGTGCCCTCGGTGAGGCGGGTCAATTCCCCGAAGTATCCCCTGCCCTTCTGCTGATAGACGCGGCGTTGGAAGAGCTCCACACCGGGAATCCATGCCCCGGACAGGGAGTCCTTCCCGGCGATGGCCTCGGAGGCATTCACTCCGGTGGTGCCGAGACGCAGGGCGAGGTCCGCGCTGGAGTAGTCGCGGGTTTCGAGGCGCGCGCGGGCGTCCGGATTCAGGCCGGCCCAAGTGTCGGTATTGCGGGAAGCGGACATGGCGCTCAGAGGGTGGCGAGGTATTCGCCGTAAGGGGTCTTGGCGTATTTCTTGATCGATTCGTCGAGCTTGGCGCGGTCGATGCGGCCCTGGAGGAAGGCGACTTCCTCGGGACAGGCGATCTTGAGACCCTGGCGCTGCTGGATGACCTGCACGAACTGGGTGGCATCCGCGAGGGAATCCGGCGTGCCGGTATCGAGCCAGGTGGTGCCGCGGCCGAGGAGTTCGACGCGGAGGTCGCCCTGCTCCAGATAGACGCGGTTCAGATCGGTGATCTCGAGTTCGCCGCGCGGCGAGGGCTTGAGGGCCTTGGCGATCTCGACGACCTTGCTGTCGTAGAAGTAGATGCCGGGGACGGCGTAGTTCGACTTCGGCTTGGCGGGCTTTTCTTCAAGCGAGACAACGTTGCCTTGGGTATCGAACTCGACGACCCCGTACTGCTCCGGCTGGTTCGTGTGGTAGCCGAAGACGGTGGCACCTTCCTTGCGACGGGAGGCGGCCAGAAGCGACTTCGCGAGGTCGTGACCGTAGAAGAGGTTGTCACCGAGGACGAGGCAGGCCGGTTCGCCGGCGAGGAATTCCTCACCGATGAGGAAGGCCTGCGCGAGACCCTCCGGCTTCGGCTGCGGGGCATAGGAGATCTCCAGCCCCCACTGCGAGCCATCGCCCAGCAAGTGCTCGAAGGCCGGCAGGTCGCGCGGCGTGGAGATGAGCAGGACCTCCTTCACACCCGCGAGCATGAGCACGGTGAGCGGGTAGTAGATCATCGGCTTGTCATAGACCGGGATGAGCTGCTTGCTCACCGAATGGGTCATCGGGAACAAGCGGCTGCCGGTACCGCCGGCGAGGATGATGCCCTTGCGGAGCGCGAGGTCGTCCGCGGAAGGCGCGAGGTAGCTAGTATCTGGACCGAGCATGGAGGAGAGCGGTGAAAAGGTTCAGGCGAGGGTGCCGAGGCGTTCGCCGCGATAGCTACCGTTTTCGATCCCGCGGATCCACTCCTGGTTGTCGAGGTACCATTGGACGGTCTTGCGCAGGCCGGACTCGAAGTTCTCGCGGGGAGACCAGCCGAGCTCGTTCTCGATGCGGGCGGGATCGATGGCGTAGCGCTGGTCGTGGCCCGGGCGGTCCTTCACGTAGGTGATGAGTTCGTCGGCGGACTTGGTGGCGCTTTCGGGTGCCAGCTCGTGGACGGTCTTGATGAGGGCGCGGACGACATCGATGTTGCGGATCTCGTTCTTGCCGCCGATGACGTAGGTCTCGCCCATGGTGCCGCGGACGAGTGCGGTGGCGAGGCCGCGGCAGTGGTCCTCCACGTAGAGCCAGTCGCGGATGTTCGTGCCATCGCCATAGACCGGCAGCGGTTCGCCGCGGA
>CBFGPU010000341.1:0-4290 GCA_965650715.1 uncultured Haloferula sp.
TGGCAAAGGAGCTGGAGATCGAAGGAAGCCTGGAAGCTCTCGTTCACCGGCATCCGCTGGTCGAACCAAGCGACGCCCAAGCGCCCTCCCAAATCCGGCGTGAGGCGAAGCCGCACCGCATCACCCGGGGATGGGATCTGGGGTGAGTCGTTCACCAGCGCGGCATCCCCCAGCAGCACGATTTCTGCCCCCGCTGTGTTGAAGTTGGGATAGTTGATGGTCGTCGGTGCCACTGCGGGCACCGCACCGAAGGTCAGCTGCTTGGTCGAGGTGCCGCCAGCGTTCGTCGCGCTGAGGACATAGACGCCTCCCCCGGTGGTCTCCACGAAGAGCGGCCCCACGTTCGGCAGGTCCTCCCCGCCCTCGACATTGATCGAGATCGTGTCCGCGCTCGGGATGCTCCAGTTGAAGATCATCGTCTCGACTCCGTTCACGATCTCGCGCTCGGCGCTGAAGCTCTCGATCATCGGCGGCTGGACGACCGCCAACCCCGGAAGCGGGAGATCGACCATCGCACCGTCGACCGCCGGCATCGGATAGTCGAATGCGGTGAAGTCTTCGATGAGGGCCCAGGTCTCCATCGTGTCGCTGCCCTCCAGCTTCCAGCGCACCGGGTTGCGTCCCGGATAGGTCGCCGCATCGCCTCCCAGCACGAACTGGTAGCTGTCGTATTGGAGTCCTTCCTCTCCCAGGTCGATGATCACCGGCACCAGCGTCCCACTGAACCATTTCGTTCCCGGGTCGGCATCGATGAGGTTGCCCGGTCCCTCCGTCCCCGCGCCACCGGTGGCTGGCGTTCCATTGTTGTTCAGCACGGCCGTTGGCACCACTTCCACTCCCGTGTCGAAGAACTTGATGTCCGCGATCTGCAGTTCGCCGTTGCCCGTCGCCACCGGAGTGAAGCGCACGTAGCGGAAGTTCGATGTCCCGCCATCCACCACCCGCACCGTCGTTTGTAGCGTCACGGGATCCGCGATCGCCGAATCGGCGGTCAGCGTGTACACCGTATCGGTGATCACATTCTCCGTCGGATGCGGAGGGGCCACGGTCACCGCATCGTCCACCTCCACCGGATCAAGGTAGGGAGACAGCGTCACCGTGTCCGCCAGCGTGGTTTCCCAGCTTAGCGTGGTCGTGTTCCCGCTCAGGAGGACGACATCGGAACGGGTGAACGAATCGATCACGGGGGAGATGTTCTCGGGGATCGTCTGAACGGGGATCTCCGTCTGCGCCGTGGTCGGGGTGGGGAAGTTCTGCTTCACATCGAGCAAGGTCCACGGTCCGTCCGCGCTGTCGTTGCTACCCTCGAGCCTCCACCCCGAGGGATTGCGGATGCTCTCGAAGGCACCCGCTTGCGCCGTGCGGAAGGTGTAGCCGTTGATCGTGGGCGGCGTCGGCGTTCCGTAGTCGAACACCAGCGCCTCCTTGCCGTTGGTCCCGAAGTTGAACCACTTCGTGCCGAAATTATTATCCAACAGATTGGGGGGATCCTCCCCGCCGCCGTTGGCGCTCGCTCCCGGCGAAAGCGTCACGCTCCCTCCGGAAGCGATCACCGGATTCATCGTCGTGGTCCCGTTCACAAACCGGAACTCCGACATCTGGATCGCATTGATGCCGCCCAGCGTCGCCGTGGTCGTGAATTTGTAGTAGCGATAGGCCACATCCTTCGCCTGGAGGACACCCGAGGCGGCGAGGGTTAGGATTACTCCCGCGAGAAGACGGCTTTCCCGCGGGGAAGCAGGGATGACTTTGGGGTATTTATTCGGGGTCATTGTTACCATTCCGCCCGCCGGAGATTATCCCCGGCGGCAGACGCAGGACCACGACCACGGGAGGGTGGTGCGCTTAGCCATCCCAACGCAATTCAATGCAAAACCGACTTGCGCTCCTCGCACATTCCCATGCGCCCCCCTCATCATGACACAAGACCTCATCTAACAAGGCCCGAAATTGATCGAACGGCTTCGCTCGCGGTCCATTCCGGGGGAAAGAAAAGCGGAGACCGGTTGCCCGATCTCCGCGTCGATCCTGAGGTAACGGCTCGTCTTCAGGCCGGCAGCACCTCGAAGGTCGCGGTGTAGGAAGCGCGTCGCGAGAAGGGCACCCCGTCAATCTCGCCTCCCTCGCCCTCGACCGTGGCGTTCAGCCAGTAGCGGCCGGCTTCCGGCCAGCTGATTTCGAAACTGCCGTCGGCGCTCGTCGTCACCTTCGTCTCGCCCGCCTCGTTGCGGTAGCGGTCGTCGCCCTTCACAAAGGTCACGGTGACGTTTGCCGCCGGCTTGCCGTTGAGATGCAGCACGAACTTTGACTTCTCGCCGGCGACGAGATCGTTGGGATGGCTTTCCCCGATGACGAGTTCGAGACCCTTGCCCGTCGGCTTCAGCGCGCCGGTGCTCGGGGCACCCGAGGTGACCACCGTTTCGGTGCGCGAGTTGTTCTCGAACACCTTGAGCTCCGGCTTGCCCTTCAGGCCCGCCGCCGCGAAGTCCTTCGCGGCACCGCGCCAGCGCTTCACTTCCTCCCCTTCCTTCCACTGCGCCGCGAGCATGTCGCGCACGGTGGCGATCCGGTAGCTGCCCGGCTTCGTCAGTTCGATGTCGAAGGTGGTGCGGACCTTTCCTTCCTTGCCGTTCTGGATCTCCACCGCTTCCCCGTCGGGCCCGGTCACGGTCATCGCCTGCAAGGGCGCGGCGACATGGTTCGGGAAGAAGAGGTTGTTGGAGATGGCGGCATCGATGGTCACCCACTGGTTGTCCCCCGAGAGCACGGAGGTGGACGGGATGATCCAGAAGCGGTGCGCCGCCGCGGGTTGCGCGGCGAGCAGGAGGAGCGTGGCGAGCCCGAGGGCGTTCTTGGCGATGGTCTTCATGATGGTGATCTCAGTTCGAAGTTTCGGCTTTGATGGCAAATCGGATCTTCCCCAGTTCGGTCTTTCCCTGCGTGGCGGCTTCCGCGGCGGTTTTGCCGTCCCACTTGAAGGGCAGCTTGAGTATCTCGCGCCCGCCGACCTCGCGCGCGGCTTCGACCACGACCGTGTATTCGCCCTCGGTCAGCGGCGGCAGGTTCACGGTTTTCGCGGGGATCGTGATGGTATGAAGTCCCACCGGGCGGGTGGGACCGCTCACTCCGTCCACCGGCATCTTCAGCCCGCGGCCCGACTTCCGCCACCACTGGCGGATGTCCTTGAGCCAGGTCTCGCCTTCCTTGTCCTTCATCTCGACGTCGTACCAGACCGCCAGATTCGCCGCGACGGAACCGTCCGGCTTCTCGACCCAGGCGGCGACATAGGGACGGTGGTACTCCGCCACCTCGAGGCGCGGGATCTCGATGGTCAGGGAGATGTCGCCGGCCATCGCGGTCGCGGCGAACAAGGGTGCGATCAGGAATCTCTTCATGGGAAAAACTCAGTGGACGAAAAACACGATGACGATCACCGGCAGCAAAACCCCGGCGGCCACGATCGGCCAGGTGCTCGGGCGGCGCTTGGCGTGGACCCACAGCAGCATCATCCCGGTGATGCAGAAGATGACGCTCGCCACGGAAAAAATATCGATGAACCAAGCCCAGGCCGGGCCGGTGTTGCGACCCTTGTGCAGGTCGTTCAGGTAGGAAATCGTGCCGCGCTTGGTAAGCTCGTGCACCACTTCGCCCGACTCGCGGTCGATGCTCAGCCATGCATCGCCGCCGGGCCGCGGCAAGCTAAGGTAGATCTCGAATTCCGACCACTCCGCGGTCTTCCCCGCCACCGGAACGCGCAGCTCCCCGCGCAACCACTTCGCCACCTCGTCCGGCAAGGGCACCTTCTTGTCGGCCTCGCCCTCTTGCGCCGCGAGGCTGGCGCGCAGATTGTCCGGCAAGATCAGTTTCCGTTCCGTCACCTGCGGCTTCGCCCGGATCTCGCCCGCATGGTTGAGCGTGATCCCGGTGATCGCGAAGAGCAGCATCGCCGCCAGACAGATCGCGCTGCTTACCCAATGCCACAGGTAGAATTGCTTCGTCCAAAACGCCTTCCGCTTCTTCGCGGCGGACGTGGACTTGGCAACCGGCTGGGGTGCTTCGGCGACTTGCATGGGCGGATCGTGAAAAGTCGGAACGGGAAGCGCCTGCGCAGCGCCTCCCGTCCCTCGATTGCAACCGATATGCGGGCTAGTTAAAATGTCATTGTCGCGCTCAAAACGGCCGACCGGCCCCAGCCGGGAACGAAGTGGCCGCCACCGACACGGTCGATGTAGTCCTCATCCGTGAGGTTGTTGATGTTCATCTGCAGGGAAAGGTTCTCCGTAGCCTGAT
>CBFGPU010000342.1:0-4281 GCA_965650715.1 uncultured Haloferula sp.
CGTGTGGCTCACGCCGCAGGGCAAGCCGGTGGTGGGCGGGACCTACTTCCCGCCGGAAGACCGCTATGGACGGGCGGGCTTCCCGAAGCTGTGTGCGGAGATCGGCCGCTTGTGGAAGGAGGACCGCCAGCGCATGGTGGACAGCTCGGAGAAGGTCATGGCGCACCTGCGCGGGGAAGCCGGGGGGGATGCCGTCGTGACCGGCCTGCCGGGCGCAAAGGTCTTCGGCGACTTCCTCGACCGCTGCGAGTCGATGTTCGATCCCGCATTGGGAGGTTGGGGCGGTGCGCCGAAGTTCCCGCGTCCGGTGGTGCCGCGGCTACTGCTCCAGCTTGCCGATCGTTTCGGCGGCGAGGAGGCGGAGTCCGCGCTGCAGATGACAAGTCGCACGCTGCGGGCGATGGCCGCGGGCGGCATGCACGATCAGCTCGGCGGCGGCTTTCATCGTTATTCGGTGGACCGCTACTGGCACGTGCCGCACTACGAGAAGATGCTCTACGACCAGGCGCAGCTCGCCTTGCTGTATCTGGAGGGTTGGCAGGCCGGGGGCGATGACCGCGACCGCGAGGTGGCGGAGGAGATTTTCCGCTACGTGATCGACGAACTGCGTGATTCCTGCGGTGCCTTCCACGCGGCTGAGGATGCGGACAGCTTGCCTTCCGCGCGTTCCATGGAGAAACGCGAGGGCGCGTATTGGACTTGGGAGGCGAGCGAGATCTATATCCTGCTGGATGCACGGGCCGCGGCGATCTTCTGCGCGGCCTACGGGGTGGAGGAAGCCGGCAATGCCCGCCCGGAGAGCGACCCTCATGGGGAGCTCCTCGGGCAGAACACCCTCTATCGGGCGAAGTCGATGGGCGCCCTTGCAGAGCAATTCGATCTGCCGGAGGCGGAGATCCGGTCGATCCTGGAGAAAGCCCGGTCGGTCCTGTTAGAGGCGCGGAGGTTGCGGCCGCTGCCGCACCGCGACGACAAGATCATCACTGCATGGAACGGGCTGATGATCGCCGCGCTGGCGCGGGGCGCGCGTGTCCTCGACCGCTCCGACCTGCTTGCTCCGGCTGCAGCGGCGGCGTCGTTCATCCGGGCCGAACTGTGGGATGGCGAACGCCTGTGGCGGAGCTATCGCGGCAAGCGCGGTGATGCGCCGGCCTTCGCCGCGGACCATGCATTCCTGATCGCGGGCCTGATCGAATTGCACGGCGCGGACGGGGATCCCGCGTGGTTGAAGTGGGCAAGCGAGATCCAAGCCGCGCTCGACCGGGATCACTGGGAGGAATCCCGGGCCGGTTACGTGATCCGCACGGAGCTCGCGGGCGAGACCCTGCTGACGATCCGGGAGGACTACGACGGTGCGGAGCCCGCTGCGAACCATGTGGCCGCGGAGAACCTTCTCAAGCTTGCCGTGCTTCTCGATCACCCCGCCTTCGCGAAGCGGGCCGAGGCGATCCTCCGTGCCGGTGCCAAGGCGGCGGAGGCGCAGCCGTTCGCCGTGCCGGTATTGCTGGGAGCCTTCGACCTGCACCTCCGGGGAGCGGTGAAGATTGATGTCCGCGGCAAGCCTTCGGAGGAGCTTGCGGACGAATTGCGCAAGAGCTGGAACCCGCTCGCCGTCTGGACCCGCTCGGCGGGCAGCGGGGATGTCGTGGTTTGCCGGGACCAGACCTGTCTGCCGCCGATCCGGACGGTGGAAGAATGGGCGCGGGCGCATAAGTGAAATTACCCATTGAAAATTCCTCGAATAGGAGTCGACTGGTCGCGTCGAAACGACCGTATGAAAAAAGCACTCCTCGTCGTCACCCTTCTCGGTCTCCAAGCCGTTGCCGCCCAGGCCGCGAACATCGCGATCAAGAACGATACCGGCAGACCGCAGAAGATCGCCGTCGTCCAAGGCGGGAAGATCAAGGGTTATGTCGCGCGCCTGAAGCCGAAGAAGACCCTGCTCGTCAAGGTGGACGACGCCGGGCCGAAGCCGATGATCGTGCTCAACGACGATGGCTACATCTTCGTCCCGGCGAAGAACAACGCCTTCAAGGTGACCTGGCTGCGCGACCTCATGTGGTAAGCGGCGGCTGCGGCTTTTTCCTTCCGCTGATCCCGGGCATGGAGTGAAATCCGAGCCATGCCGGAGCGCGTGTTTTTGGGGTGGGACCGGCCCCTGCTTGGACTGCTGACCGGCTGGCTTCTTGCGCGGAGGGACGAGCTTGCAGGCACATTGGTCGTGGTTCCCACGGCGCAAGGCGGGCGAAGGCTCCGGGAGGCGCTGGCAGAGGCGGCCGGTTCGCTGCTCGCCCCCCGGGTGGTCACCCCGGGGCATTTCCTGCGCACGGAGGAAGCGGCACCGGAGTCGGTAGAGCTCTTGGCGTGGGTGGAAGTCTTGGAGTCGATCCGCGATTGGGAGCCTTACGCCGCGGCCTTTCCCGTTTCGCCCGGGGAGGGAGAGTCGGCTGGATGGGCGTTGGGGTTGGCCCGGTCGTTGGCGGGTTTGCGTTCCTCGTTGCAAGAGAACGCCCTGACCCTGGCAGATGCCGCGAGACGGCTGTCCGCCACCGTGGAGGCCGAGCGGTGGACGGTGCTGGCCGAGTTCGAGAAGCTGGTGGAGCGGCGCTTGGGCCAGTGGGGCTGGAGCAGCCGGAGCGAGGTGCTTGCCAGGTTGAAGCCGGAGGCTGGCGAAGGAATTCGCCGGATCGTTTTCGCGGGGGTTCCGGATTTTCCCTCCGCGGTGTTGCGGCGGCTGAACGGGAGCTTCGTGCCGGTGACCGTTTTGATCGGCGCGCCGGCTTCGGAGCAGGAAGCATTCGATGACTACGGGCGGCCGCTTGCTGATTCATGGAGTGAGCGGATCATCGCGTGGCCCGGGTTCTCGCAAGGAAGCGTGAGCTTGACCGCCGATCCCCGGCAGCAGGCGGCGGAGGCCTTGCGGCTGGTTGCCGCGGCGCGGACCGGTTCGGGCGATCTGGCGCTCGGCTCCGCGGATGCACAGACCGCCGGGGAACTGGTCCGCAGTTTCGGCCGGGCGGGATGGGTGTTGCACGATCCCTCGCAAGCGCTGGCCTCTCCTCTCTCGCGCTGGCTCGGCGGGTGGCGGAACTATCTTGCGAATCCGAACGCGGCGGCGGCGATCGATCTGCTTGGCTTTCCGCAGAGCGGGTTCTTGGCGGGTGGTCGCCGGGCGCAGCGCGTGGAGGCGCTTTCCTACGCCCGCGACAAGTGGCTGGCGCGTGACCGCGATGACATGGTGGCGTCCACTTCCCTGACCCTGCGCGAGCGCGAACAGGAACGGCTGGCTTTGGCCGCGAGTACACTGGAGACGCTGGGAAATATCCGTCTCGCTTTCCTGGGCGATGGCTTTTTCCAGGGCATGCGCCGTCTGCTGGAGATGATCGATCGCGGCGGGGAACGAAGCGGAGAGGTGCTGGAGTGGCTGGACGAGGCCGAGCCATTGGGCGACCAGGTCCGGCGTGATCCCGCCTTCTGGATCGACGTGCTGCGGGCCACTTTGCCGGATCAACCGTTGCCCCCGCCGGAGGATCGCGTGCTAGATGTACAGGGCTGGCTGGAGCTCTTCCACGAGCCGGGCCGCCATCTGGTGATTTGCGGCATGAATGAAGGGATGGTGCCCTCGCGCGCGAGCACGGATGCCTGGCTGCCGGAAGGGACGCGTAAAATACTAAATCTTTCGTACGACGGCAGCCGGGCGGCGCGGGATGCTTACCTGCTGACCGCGATGATCGAGTCGCGACGCGAGGGCGGGCGCGTTGATCTCCTGCTGGCGAAGTCCGGCAATGGCGGTGAATCCCTGCTGCCCTCCCGGCTGCTGCTCTCCGCACCGGAGGCGGAATTGCCCGGACGGGTCGGACAGCTTTTCCGCGAGATCGAGCCGCCGGATTCGTCGCTGGCATGGACGCTGGACGAGGCCTGGAAGTGGCGGCCGGTGCTGGAGGAGAAGGACGCGCGGATCAGCGTCACGGCCTTCTCGGACTACTTGAGCTGTCCCTTCCGCTTTTACCTGAAGCACGTGGCTGGCATGAGCGAACCTGAGCCGGAGCGGGTGGAATGGAACGCGCGCGACTTCGGCAATGTCGCGCATATCGTGCTCGAGCGCTGGGCACTGGATGAGGAGGCGCGCGACTTCGCGAAGCCGGAAGCGATCGAGGCGTGGATGAAGGCTGTCTTTGCTTGCAACGCCTATATCGACGCGCAAGCGCCATGGGCACTGCGCAAGACCGATCCGGCGCGGATGGAGGCTGTGCTGGCGACGCTCTATGATGCTATCGCCAG
>CBFGPU010000343.1:0-4267 GCA_965650715.1 uncultured Haloferula sp.
GGAACTCCGGCAGCATCGCCGCGAGCTTCGCGTCGTCGCGGCGGTCGACGTGGTAGAGGAAGGTGGCCTCCAGGATCGCCTGGTCGGTCACGCCGACTTCCTTCGCCTGCTTCGCCGCCTTTTCGAAGGCCGCGGCGTCGCCGCGCTCGGAGAGCATGCGCTCGAGCGCGGCACGTTTCGGCGGCATGCCGGCATACGGATCCTCCTCCGTCTGTCCGGGGCCGTGATCATGATCGTCCTTCGGTTTGTCCTCGTGACCTTCATGCGCGAGCGCGGCCATGGCGATGACGAGCGGGGCGATGAAGCGGAGGAGTCCGGAGGATTTCATGGAGTTGGATTCAGGGAATGCGGAGCTTCGAGCCGAGGATCACGTTGTCCGAGCTCATGTTGTTCGCCTTCTTGATCGCCTCGACGCTGACGCCGTGCTGGCGGCTGATCTTCGAAAGGGTGTCGCCCTTCACCACGGTGTGGACTTTGCCGCCCGCGGCAGGAGCGGGGCGCGAGACCGGGCCGGAGGAACCGGGGATCACGAGCGTCTTGCCGAGCACCACGGTGTCGCTGGTCATGCCGTTCGCCTGCTTGATGGCGGCGGCGGTGGTGCCATACTTGCGGGCGATGCCGCCGAGGGTGTCGCCCTTCGTGACGGCGTGACTGGTGCTCGCGGCGGCGGGAGCGGCGTGAGTTGGCGCGGCGGGCCCGGCGGGGGCCGGAGTCGTCGTGTTCGATTCATAGGCGGCCTGGCCGTAAGTCGGATTGTCGGCGGGAGGATTCACCGGCTGGTAAGGCACAGACTCGCCGGCACCGCCATCCGGTACGCCGTAGGGATTCGAAGTGTCGTAATTTCCCGCGTCGCCGCCGGCGGTATCGTAGTTCTCGTCGCCTCCCTTCTTGAACATCGAGCAGGACGGAAGCGAGAGCGCGAGCGCGGCGAGAGCGAGGTAGCGTGTGGAAGTCATGGATTTGCTGTGCAGGGATTAGCAGGAGCCGCCGGGATTGGAAAGTGCCGGCGCACCGGTAGGAAAACGAGGCTGTATCCGCGCTTCGTTCAAATCCTCTCGCGGTCCGTGGTCAATGAAGAAAGGGGCCCTTGGCCACTGGCCCCTCATTTCTCCCGGCCACTTCCGAAGCGGAAGAAGTTCTCGGCCGTGTCGGTGGTTTCCGCCGCGAGAGTGTCGAGTGCGACGCCGCGATGCATGGCGAGGTGCTCGGCGACGTGGCGGACGTAGGCCGGTTCGTTGCGCGTGCCACGGTGAGGCATCGGCGCGAGGTAGGGCGAATCCGTCTCCAGTATGAAACTGCCCGCAGGCAATGCGCAGGCCGTCGCGAGCACGTCGGTCGCGTTCTTGAAGGTGGCCACGCCGCCGAAGGAAACGAGCCCGCCGAGTTCGATCACCGCGCGCGCGTTCTCCACCGGGCCGATGAAGCAGTGGAAGACCGCGCGCACCTTCTCCCCATGGCGGCGGTAGATCGCGAGCGCATCCTGGAAGGAAGCATCGCCGCTCGCGTCGCGCGTGTGGATCACCACGTTCAGCCCGGCGTCCGCCGCGAGTTGGAAATGCCGGTCGAGGAAATCGCGCTGGCGTTCGCGGAAGGACTCGGTGTCCCAGCCTTCGGGCGCGGTATGATAATAATCGAGGCCGGTCTCGCCGATGCCGCACACGCGCGGGTCCGCGGCATGCGGGCGGAGCTGCTCGATCGCGTCGTCCGGCGCCTCGTGCACCTCGCAGGGGTGGATGCCGATGCAGATCGAGACCTCCGGGTGCGCCGCGGCGATGGCGAGATTCGCGTCGAGGTCGTCGAGCCCGGTGACCAGGCTGACCATGCGGGTCACGCCGGCATCGCGGGCGCGGGCGACCAGTTCGGGGACTTCGGCGGGAGGGAACTTATGGCTCGCCAGGTGGCAGTGGGAATCGATCAGCATCGTCCGTCTGGAGGTAAGTCTTCGGCCGGTAGATGACGGCGAAGGGGATATAGATCAGCGTGGTCGCGAGCATGAGCCAGGTGAAAAAGCGGAAGTAAGCCGCCCCCTGGAGCTTCGTCTGCCCGCCGGAGAATGCCTCCGAAGAATAGATCGTCTCGCTCACCGGTTTCTCGACCGCGAGACCCAGCGCCTTTTTCCTGCGTTCGAGCCAGGTGGTCTCGGGCCGGATGGCGTCTCCCCACGACTTCGCCTTGGGCCCCACCGGCTTCGCGATGCTCACGGTCAGCCCTTGGTCCCACTCGGTCCCCGGCTGCTTGTCCGGGCCGTCGCTGATCAAACGGAAGGAGGTGGCGTCCACAATTTCGTACCGGATCGGATTGCCCCACGGGTCGTTGCCCAGGCCGCTAACCTGATCGATGGCGGGCAGCTTGTCATCCTGCTTGCGGGCGATGGCTTCGACAACGGCAGCGCCCGTCTGGTAGGCGGCTTGTCCGGGGACGGTCAGCTCGGCGATCGCACCGCTGTCCATCTTCGCGGCGAAGTCGTCGTCGGTACCGGTCACGCCGTCATAGCCCGCGATCAGCACGTTGCGTGGTTCCATGCCGGGCTCCACGTTCGCCACCTGGGCGGCGAGCTGCCGCGTGGCCGCGCTCGGGATCTGGATGTAGTGGTTGATCTGCGAGGTGAAGAAGTTTCCCACGAAGACCGAGAAGAGGTAGAGCGACATCACCAGCGACTTCATGTTCCGCGGCGCCTGCGTGTAGGCGAACTCGAGGCCAACGATGGAGACCATGATCTCCGACGCCGTGATCAGCACGTAGGCGAGGAACTGCCAGCCGATCGAGGGGCTCGCGCCGCCGTCGATCCAGGTCTGGATCAGCGCGGAGAGCGCGAAGGTGGCGACCATCAGGCTGAAGCCGATGCCGATTTTCCGCAGCGGCGTGAGCTTGAAGACGCGGTCGATCGCCGGATACAGCACGAAGGTGAAGAGCGGGATGAAGGTGAGGATCAGGATCGGATTGACCGCTTGCACCTGCGACTCCAGCCAGGTCAAGCCGAGGAAGTTCCGGTCCATCTGCGCCGCTTGGAAGACCCACGAGGACCCGGTCTGGTCATACAGAGCCCAGAACGCGGCGATAAAGAGGAAGAGCGGGATCAGCTTCCCTAGCGCGATCAGGCCGTCGCGCGAGAACAGCTCGTCGAAGAACTTGAAGCCGCCCGCCGGCACGTGCACGAACTTGTTCCGGCCCATCCAGAACATCAGCGTGGCGATCGCCATCAGCACGCCGGGCACACCGAAGGCCCAGTGCGGTCCGTACCACTCCAGCAGCCAGGGCGTCAGCAGCGTGGAGACAAAGGAGCCGAAGTTGATCGAGAAGTAGAACCAATTGTAAATCCGCGTCAGCAGGTGCGTGTTCTTCGTGCCGAACTGGTCGCCCACGTGCGCTGAGACGCAGGGCTTGATGCCGCCGGAGCCGATGCAGATCATCGCGAGACCGGCGAAGAGCCACCAGCCCGAGTTCCCGTAGGATCCCATGCACGCAAGCGTGGCGTGACCGAGGCAATAGACGATCGAGAGCCAGATGATGGTGCGGTACTTGCCGAGGAAGACATCCGAGATGAAAGCCCCGATGAGAGGGGTGAAATACACCAGTCCGGTGAAGTAGTGGTAATACTCGTTCGCCTGGGCATTGCTCATCGGCGTCCCGCCCTTGCCATCCATCAGCCACAGGTACTTCGCCATGAAGATGACGAGGATGGTCCGCATCCCGTAGAAGGAGAACCGCTCCGCCGCCTCGTTGGAGATGATATAGGGGATGCCGGGAGGCATGCGGTCGGTTTCGAAGGGGACGGTGCGGTGAGCGGACATGGGCGGTTTTTTACGGGATGCCGGAGCTTGGCGCGGACGCTAGGGAGCGGATTCCGCGCCGTAAAGCACGGGAATGGGGTGGGGAAGTGAGGCGGACCCGGAGGGGCGGGATTTATCGGGCCGCGGCGCGGCCGCCTTGGACCACGGCAGGTGCCGTGAAGATCCGAGCCATCCTCCGCCTTTCCTGGAACTTCGAACTTCCCTCGCCTTGGCACTTGGAACTTCGAACCTGGAACTTTTAACTCCCCGCCATGCGCATCGTCCACGCCGCGAACCTCCAGCTCGACAAGGACGGCGCGCACCTCTGGAATCAGGACCAGAAGATCCACCACGGCCTCATCCGCCTCGGCCACTTCGTCTATCCGTTTTCCATCAACGACCGCGCCCGCATGCTCTCGCCCCTGAAGAGCAAGACCTTCGGCAAGGGTCGCGCCAACAGGGCCCTGATCGAAACCTGCCGCAACGTCCACCCCGAC
>CBFGPU010000344.1:0-4265 GCA_965650715.1 uncultured Haloferula sp.
CGGAGGCACCTCCCCTCCGCTCCAAGGAACTCCGGTCCCGACCTCCATGGCCCGTGCGATTGCCGCAACGGGCACTCATTGACGCCGCCCCCCCGAAGCCCGGCGAGGCCGACTACCTCGCCAAGCGGAAGAAGACGCCAATGAGGCCCTCGGCAGGTCACCGGAAACCCAAAATCCGGTGACCCTGAGCTGGAGCCCCTGATCTCAGTTTTCGGCCACCATGCGGATGAAGAGCTTGCCCAACGGAGCGCTGCTCGTGGCGGTCACGGTAGCGGTGCCTCCCACCGATCCCGCTGCCGGGATGCTGACGGTCGGACCACCGGCGGGCCCTTCCGCGCCATCGCCCGCATACCAGGTTCCGAGATCGAGCGACCACTCGTAGGAGCCCGTGACGTCGTTGAGTGCGGGTGTGGCCTTCGGATGGGTGAAGGTGGTGACCGTGCCATTGCCGGAGACCTGGGTGATGGCACTGCCATTCGGCACGCCCGGGTCGGTTCCCATGAAGCCTTCCACGCCATTTGCCAACCCGTCTCCGTCCGCATCGTCGTCGAAGCCGGTCAAGCCTCCCACGTCGAATCCTGCGATCCATGACGCGAAGCTCTGGGTCTCCGGGAGGATCAGGAAGTCGGTGGCGGGATTGAAGGTGGCTGTTCCCGTCTGGAACGACACGGCGTTGAGAATTCCATCGACCCCGCGGCCTTCGAAGCCGGTGCGCCCGAAGTAGCCGAAGCTCAGCGTGCCAAGGTCCGGGGTGGCGAATGACCCGGCGCTGGATGACCCGAAGGCCACGCCGTTCACATAGCCGGTGAGGGTGGCGCTACCGGCATCCCATGCGAAGGCAAGGTGCACTTGCTCGCCATTCGGCGGCAGGGCCGTGTACCTCTGCTGCACGGCACTCCCGTTCCAGTAGAACATCTGGAGCACGTCGGCATCGAGCTCGTCGCGCAGGCGGAGGTTGCAGTCACCCTGGACATCCATCACCACCGGGGTGGTCCCGGTATCGCCGCTCGATTGATAGGTGATCACGGCCTCGGCCACCCAGTTCCGGGTGGTCAGGTTGCCGAGACTGGTGGGATCGATGTCGAAGCCATCGGGGCCGTTCTCGTTCCCGGGGTTGATCACCGCCACGCCTCCGCTCACGTTCGGGGCGCCGTTCGGCTTGAAGGTGCCGGTGCTGTCGATCTCGCCTTCCCCGAGCGTGTAAACGGCTCCGTCCAGCGATCCGTCGAAGTGGATCAGCAGCTCCGTTTCCAGAGCCGTCGCTTCGAGAGTCGTGGTCGCCGATACATTCGAAGGGTCCGAATTCCCGCTCGGGTTGGTGACGAAAATCCGGTAATCATAGGAAGTATTGGCAGCCAGGCCCGAGTGCTTGTCGGTGTAGAAGCCCGCACCCGCTGCAGCCGTGCCCACCGTGACCCAGTTTCCGGCTCCGGCCGGGGAACGCTGGATGACGAAGCCGGTCTCGGTGTTGAAGCTATCGGTCCAGAGCAGATCGACTTCAAAGGGCGAGACGCCGAAGGCCTGGAGATCCGCCACGGCAAGGCCCGTCAGCGCGGTGACAAAGGAAGTCCCCGCTTCGCTCCAGGCCTCAAGATCCGGATCGGCGACGGTGTTGACCGCATGGAAGCGGTAGAAGTAGAGCGAGTCCGGCGAGAGCCCGGAGATGGTGCCGCCGACCGGCCCGACCGGCTGGTTTCCGAGCGGGTTCGAATTCGTCCAAGCCCCGGTGCCCTGGTCAATGGTATCCCAGTGAAGGGTGACATCCGCCGCGCTGGTGAAGAGATTGGCACTCGCCTGCGCGCTGCTGCCGGTGATGCTGCCCACGCTTGCTCCCGACATGGCGGGCTGGCCGGCCCCCGCGAGGGTAACGCCCGTGACATCCGTCCACGTGTCGCCGAAGCGGATCGCATCCAGTTCACCTCCACCCTGGCCGTTCATCCACAACAGCAGGCGGGAGGCAACCATCGAGGAGTCCACGGTGCTCGTGGCACTCCAGACGATCGCGTCCAGATCATTGTCGATGACGGCATTTTGCGGGTACCGCTTGATGTGGATCACGTCGTTGCCGGTGGCATTGATGGTGATGCGCCCGACCAGGAGGCCGTAGGTATCGACGGTGTTCTGGCCTTCGAAAACCCGGATCCCGTAAACGCCGTTATCGACCGCGCCGTCCAAGGTGCCGTGGGAGATATAGGAAGAGTTCCCCGCAATGTTGGAGGACGAACCCAGGGGAACGGCATTGTTCCAGGTGAACCCCGCGCCGACGAACTGATCGGTGGGGCCGTCGCCGGAAGCCAGGCCCACCCCCATCGCGGTGTCGCCGGGATTGTTCAGACGGACGCTGAAATAGATCACCCGGTCCACGCCGAAATCGATCGGCGTGGCCAAGGGGCGGGTGGCATGGATGCTCGTGTTCCAACTGCCCGTATTGTTCCAGATGCCGCCATTCGCAGTGTCGCTGGCGGGAAGACCGGGAAGCGTCGCGCCTTCGACATTGAAATTGTTCGCGGTGAAGATGCCCGTGCTGCCATTGGTGAGCCAGGTGCCGGTCATTCCAACGGTCGTCGTGGTATCGCCCGCACCGTTCAGGGAGACATCCGCATTCGAGATGTCGTCGAACAGCTCTTGGATCAGGATGGAAGCGCTCGCCGCGGACGACGAGACGATGAAGGCGAGGAGGGGTATGATTTTGGATTTCATGGGTTTAGGGGTTCGGGTTCAGGGGAGAGTTTCAGGAGGACGGTTTGTCGCGATCGAAGCTGAAGATCACCGATCCACCGGCTTCCTTGATGAGGATCTTGTTTCCCGTGGCGTCCCGGGAGATCGCGCTGGCCCCGCAGGACAGGGAGTAGCTGAAGCCTGCGTGCCGGTAATCGATCGCGTGCCCGGCGACACCGGCGATCGGGGTTTCCTCGCCCTCGGCCCAGCCGAGTTCCAAGCCCCAGTCGGCGGGTGCCGCTGCGCCGGTTACTTCCAGCGCGAGTTGCGTCGGATCGCAGCGGACCCGGAGTTCTCCGCCGGAAGCGAGGTCGCAGGTGACGACCAGCGACTCCGGGCCAGCTTCCTTCACGGTGGGCACACCCGTGGTCGCCAGCGTTTGCCGGTCACCGGATGAAGGGATGATGCCACGGATGCCGGCGATGCTCCCCGGCTTGCTCCAGTGGAAGCCGTCCATGACCGGCAAGGTGTCGTAGGTCGCCACCGCGGTGGTCTCGTGCCTCTCAAGATATCGCTCGGGGTAATCCTGATTGAAGATGTGGAGGTCGCGGATGCGCCATTCATCGCCTTCCCAATGGAGGTTCACGCGGTAGAACCGGCTTTCGTACCAGATGCTGCGGTTCGGTTTCCCCTGCGCGTCTTCCAGCGCGACCACCGAACTCGCGGGCGTGGTCTTGAAGTTCTCGCGGAACCACTTTCCCGAGGCCTGCAGCGTTTCCACGCGGATCTTCCGCTGGTTCCGGAGCATCGCGAGCTTGGCATACTGGTCGGTGAGCCCGTCCGACATCGCGGGCCAGCCGAACGAGTTCTCCTGCCCGGCCTGCATGTAGGAGAAGGCGAGGCTCGGCCGATCGAAATTCGTGTCGAAGAACCAATCCACCCAGCGCGGGTCGCCGCCACCGGGGCGATAGACCGGCTCGAGCGTGACGACACCTTGCCAAGAGGTGCCGATTCCCTGGTCGTATTGATGCACCGGATCGCTGCCCAGCATGCGGAAGACCGGGACATCCAGCTGACGCTCCGCGGTCTGCGCGGGCATGAAGGCATTCAGCCGGCTCGGATAGTAGGCCTGGTTCCAGTAGCCGCCCCACAGGGTGTAGCCATCGGTGCCGCTCTGGTCCTTGCAGTTGCAGGCGGCCTCGATGCCGTAGCGGTCGTGCAGGTAGTTCAGCGTCGGCGCATCGATGATCCAGCATCCGGCGGACTTGGGATACTTGCCGAAGACTTCCTTGAACTTCGCCATGTAGACATCGACGAGCTTCTTCCGCTCCTCGACCGGATAGCCGTGGGTGAAGCCGACATTCACGTGCCAGTCCCACGGATAGCGGCCGCGCCAGACGAGGCCCGCAGCCTCGACCTGCGGCTGGACCACCTCGATCCACGCGCCGATCTCGTCTTCCGGCCCCATCTGCCGTTTCAGAAGGTCGGTAAACTCGGGACGGATCAGTGCATCGTACTGGATGAGCCAGGTGGTGGGCAGGCGGTGCTTGCGCCCCAGCTTGAGCTGCCTCGCCACCGGCTCGACGAGATCGATCCGGGTGCGCGGC
>CBFGPU010000345.1:0-4263 GCA_965650715.1 uncultured Haloferula sp.
CAAGTTTGGAAAAACCCTGCGTCCGGTGACGTTTTATCCTTATGCGGTTTTTCCTCCTCTGTCTGTTCCTGCTGTCCCCGGTCGTCGCGGCGGAAAAGCGGATCGCGGTCTTCGTGGGCCTCTGCGACAACGCAACGCAGGGGATCGTAAAGGTGGGTGCCAGAATCGGCGACGGCAACAAGCCGGACGAGAATCTCTACTGGGGCTGCAGCGACGGACTGCGCTCCTGTTTCAAGGTCAACAAGCGTTGGAAACTGGAGAAACGCGAGACGGCGACCGGCGACGAACGTATCCTCGAGCGCCTTACCTTCCGGCATGTTTCGCACGATGCCGTGCTGGTCGCGGAGGCATGGCGCGGCTCGAACCTGAAGGACTGCTATATCGCCTTTGAGAAGGCGATGGTGTCGGGCAAGCAGGATCTTGTCGCCTTCATCGGCCACAACGTGTTGATGGATACCCCCATCGACCCGCCCGCCGCGAAGGCCGCGGGCAAGACCGATGCGGTGGTGCTCTGCTGCCTGAGCGATACCTACTTCGATACGCGGCTGAAGAATGCCGGTGCCCGCCCGGTGCTATTAACCACGCAGCTCATGTACCCCGGCTCTTTCATCCTCCACGACGCACTGGAGCCTTGGCTGGCCGGCAAGGACCGCAATGACCTGCGCGATGCCGCGGGAGCGGCATACGCGAAGAATCAGAAGATCAAGCTGGCCGCGGCGAAGGGGGTCTTCGCCGTGCCAGATCTGAAATGAAAAGGCAGGTTCAGGATACCGCCGGGGGATCCTTGACCACCACGACTTTTGTCTTCGCCCAATCGTCGCCAAGCCGGCGCAGCGGGGTGCCTTCATTCTTCTTGGTGTAGAGGATGTATGCCTCGACGAGTCCGAAGAAGGGAATGAAGAGTCCGATATTGCGGACGATGCTCGCCTGCCAGTTCCCGGAGAGGCTCTTCCCTTCCAGATCCACCGCGCGGGTTTTCATCATCTTCTTACCCACGCTCTGGCCATCCAGAAAGGGCAAGGCATCCCGCAGCAGGTAATAGGAACTCGATACCAGCCATCCCAGCATGAGGGAGAGCTTTCCGAGAACCATGTAAATCACGGTGCCGATAATTGCATCGATAAAGGCCGCAATCAGGCGGGTATCGAACTTGGCCTCTCCGGCGGTGGAGACCGCCAGTTCCCCCTCGTCCGAGTCGAGCTTTGCCTTCGGAGGCACATAAGGGTCCGTGGCCGCGACCGGAGGTGGCGGCGGCGGCATATCCGGCATCGGCGGTGCCGGGGACGGCGGTGGCGGGGCGAGATTCGGCGGTGGCACCGCGGAGCCCGTGGAGGGCGGCGGCACATCAGGCGGCGGAGGGACGGAGGACTGCGGCTTCTCGGGCTCGTTTTCCATGGCGTTCCCCCGACTCTAGCAGAAAGCGCGGGCCGGTCGAGGGACAAGTCAGACCGAAAAGCCGCCGCGGCTGGAAAATGTTCAATCGCCCGGATCAGTCCTCTTCCCTCAGTCCGGCGAAGACCCGGTGCGAGAAGTAGCGCTCCATGCGGTCCGGAAACACCGTCACCACCCGGGACTCCCGGCCGAGCCGGCGCTTCGCCTCCAAGGCCGCGGCATAGTTCAGACCGGAACTGGGCCCCACCGGATATCCCAGGGCCCACAAGCGCTGCGTGAGATCAAGGCACAGTTCCTCCCCCACGGTGACCTCCTCGATCCCCCGCCCCCGCGGGCTCTCGCGCCATTCCTTGTAGAGCAGCGAAAGGCATTCCGCCACGCCCGGCACCTCCTTGCTGAAGATCAGGCTGGCGCACTCCGCATTGTCCCCGAAGGCCCGGCCCTCGCAGGGAATCGCGGCATAGGCGAGCGCTCCGCAGCCCGCGTCGTCGAAGGCTTCCCACAAACCCCGCAGCGTCCCGCCGGTGCCGACCCCGCTGACCACGGCATCCACGCAGCCGCACTCCATCTGCGAGAGAATCTCCGGACCGGTGAACATGCGGTGCGCCTCGGCATTGTCGGGGTTTTCGAATTGCCGCGCGGCAAACCAACCGTGCGCGAGCGCCGCGGCTTCGGCGGCCTCCAGCACCTTCGGCATGCCGCCCTCCACCCGCCGGACCTCGCCGCCGTAGGCACGGATCATCAGTCCGCGTTCGTTCGTGGCGCTGCTGGGAATGAAGGCGACGAATTTCAGCCCCATCTGAGCGCAGGCCAGCGCGAGCGCGATGCTGGTGCTGCCGCTGGAAGCTTCCACCACCGTATCGCCCTCGCGGAGTTCGCCGCGCCGCCACGCTTTCTCCAAGATGTGGCGCGCGATCCGGTCCTTGGTCGAGCCGCTGGGATTCATGAATTCCAGCTTGCACCAGACCGGGCCGAGTGCGGCATCAAGCGTCACCGGCACCAGCGGCGTGGGCGGAATCTGGCGGATGAACCGCCCGCCGGCAGGGACGGAGCGCGGTGGCGATGCAGCATCGGATATCATGCCTGCGAGCTAAGCAACCGCGGGCGGCCGGCTCAAGCGCTGCGACGCCACCAGCGAACCCAGGATGAGCACGCCGCCCGCAACGAAACCCCAGCCGGGTCGCTCGCCGAGAAACAGCATCGATTCCAGCGTGGCGGCCAGCGGGATCAGGAAGCGGTAACCCGCCAGCAGGGGCACGGGGTGCAAGGTGGAAAGATGATTCCACTGGGCAAAGGCCGCGGCCGAGACGAAAGCAAGCCACACGGTGGTCCCCATCGCCGCCGGAGGCATGAGCATGGCCGCCTTCGGGAAGGATCCGGCACCCGCCAGCAAGAGACCGAGACCGCCGCCGAATAGCGAGAAGCCCGTTGCCGCCCGCGCCCCGATGGTCCTGCGCAGGCCGGTAAACTGGACCAGACCCAAGGTTCCCAGCCCGGTGGAGCCGAGCAGGAGCAAGGTACCGAGCCATGGATCGCCCATGCCTGCCTTCTCCGAGCCCGCGGCGATCGCCACCCCCACCCCGCCCACGGCGATGGTGAACCACTGCACCGGTCGCGGCCATGGAGCTCCTGCCACCAGCGGAGCCAGCAGCATCCACCAGAAGCTGCCCAAGGCGGACAACAGCCCTGCCAAACTCGCGCTGGCCGCGGAGATCGCGAGATAGAAGAGCAGATATTGTCCAAAAGTCTGCGTGAGACAGAAACCCAGCAGCGCCCGCTTCGGGGTGGCACGGAACTCGGCCCATGGCTGGCGGGCCACCACCAATAGCATCAGGCCAGCCAAGGTGAAGCGCACGCCGGCAAACCACCAGCAGTCGGCCGCGCTCGGTTTCAGGCCCCCGGCCTCCCAGATTTGGTAGACCGACTTGATTCCGGGAAAAGCACTTCCCCACAGCAAGGCGCAGAGCAGCACCGGCGGCAGAACCTTGGTCCATCGGTGATCGCCGCTCACGGCCGCGACGCTGGGGTGCTTTCCCGCGCCGGGAAAGCGCGATCTTGCGCCGGAGAGCCCGGGAGCGCTTCAAACCTTGCCCTGATCTTCTTTTGCGCCATCATGCATCCATGCAGGTGGTGACCGACCAGATCCGGAATTTCCTCCAATACATCGCCGTCCAGTTCATCGAATTCCCGGCGGAAGCGCAGCTCAAGGTCACCGAGCTCGGCCCGAAACGCCTGCGCTTCAAGCTGGTGCTCCGGCAATCCGACGTCGCCCTCCTTATCGGTCGCAACGGCTTCAGCGCCTCCGCCATCCGCGGGGTGATCAAATCCATCGCCGAGCGCGAGGACGTGAACGTGAACCTTCAGATCCACTCCCACGAGGAGGAAGCGGAGATGCAGGCGCGGGAGCGCCATTGAAGCCCGGGAAAGCTCCCGCGAGTTCTCCTTGCCAAGCCCGACCCGACGCCTCTACCCTCCGCCCCGCCGCTAGTGGCACCTCCGCGTGCCCCGAAATGGTCCCGTAGTCCAATGGATAGGACGATGGCCTCCGAAGCCGTAGGTACAGGTTCGATTCCTGTCGGGACTACCACTCATAGTCCGGGATAAGCACGAAATCCCCGTGGTTCAGGCAAACCCACCCCCCCTTATTTTTTGGGAAGTGCTATCCGCCCTCGATTCCATCGGATCGCATCGGATCATGTCCGGATGCAGATCGAACCACTCTTCCCCTTCTTCCACGGCCTTCGGCACGTGGTAGTGCTTCTTGAGCATGTCCACGCTGTTGCCCATCTCCAGGGCGAGAGCCGCTAGATTCTGTAGGGTCGCGTTCCGGTAGCTGCCGTAGGAATGCCGGAGCGCGTCCTGAGGCCAGCC
>CBFGPU010000346.1:0-4261 GCA_965650715.1 uncultured Haloferula sp.
CTCGAGGCGAATCTGCGCCCGATGCCGACGCAGGCCGCCGACGACGTTTTCGAGATCCGGCTCGCCAGCTACGAGCAGCGGCACGACCTGAAATTGCAGGAGTTGCGCGACGAGATCGATGCCGAGAAGGCGCGCCGGGTGGAGGAAACCCACCGCTTGGCGGGCCAGATCCAAGCCGCTGCCCGCAGCCGCGAGGCCTCCGGCTTGGAAGCGCAGGTGGAACTGGAGCAGCGGATCACCCGCTGGCTGGAACATTGGAACCAGGGATTCCGCCAATATCTCCATCAGCGTGAACAACATCTGATCTCCGAGATGCGTTCCGAACTGGAGCAGACCCGCGAGTGGCTGAGGTCCCGTCTGGCGACCAGCGACCAGGCGAGGATGGACCGGATGCAAGCATCCTTCACCCAGCTCGCAGATGCCGCCCGGGCCATCGCGGACGCCGCCACCCAAGCAGCCCGAACCGGAGGGTTACCATGACCGCAACCCTCCCTCCCCTTCCCATGCCGTTTCCCGCGTCCGCCATGCAGTCGGAAGGGCGCGGCAGCAGGCTCCCCGTCGGCGAGCTACCGGTTTCGGACGGCGACCACTCCCTGCGGCGCCCCCCGCCCTCCATACCGATGCTGGAGACTCGCCCCGGCGTCCCGCCGCCGGAACCGGAGAAGCCGCAGAGGCCGACGCCGATGCCCTCGCAGCAAGCGGATTTCACCGATGCCGACCTGACGGAGGCGCTGCTCCCGCTGATGGGCGGCGCGGGCACGGGGACAGGAGTGGACTTCCACGACGACGCCGCTTTCGAGGCGGTGCTGCGCGCAACCTTCCGCAGAGCCTTGTCCGAGCACCAGAACGGTCCCTTCCAGCAGCCCGGCTGGCGTCACCGCACGATGTGGCACCTGCAGGCCCTCTTCAGCAGCCGCGCCTACGACGAGGTGCTGGCCGAGAAGATACGCCGCTTCCACGTGGAAGAGGTCTATCTCCTCGACCGCGACCGCCTTTCGCTCGTCTCCTACGCCAGTGCCGATCCGGTCCGGCATGCCAATGCCCGCAAGGTCGGCCCTTTCTCCCGCCAGCTTGCGCTGCGGCTGCGGGACGAAAGCGGCGCGCTGCAGCTCGGCTTCGAACTGGGCGAGGGACGGCGGACCTTCGTCCGGGCCGGGCGCTTCTGCTACATGGTCGCGGTCATCCACGGCGAGATCAACGATCTGGTGAAAGCGGACCTCGACTTCGCGCTGAGGCGGATCGAGACGCGCTACCGTGCCCCGTTTGTCCAAGGGCACCCGCTGCTGAAAGAACTCCAGCCGCTGTTGGAGGAGTGCCTGCTGATCCACTCCCCCGCCGCGCCCTCCGGAACTTGAGTGCGCTCAAAGGCAAGTGATCCCTTGACCATGAGGCTTGCGGGCCCTACGCCTCCCCCGCACATGGGATTTGACACGCTAGGCCTCTCCGAAGCCGTCCTCGAAGCCGTCACTGAGTCGGGCTACGAAAACCCGACGCCGATCCAGGCTCAGGCAATTCCCCTGATCCTGGAGGGCCGGGACGTGATCGGCGCGTCCCAGACCGGCACCGGGAAGACGGCGGCCTTTGCGTTGCCTACCCTGAGCAAGCTCCAGGTCCTCGGCAAGCCCCAGATCCTGGTGCTCGAGCCGACCCGCGAGCTTGCCCACCAGGTGGCCGAGCAATTCGAGAAATACGGCAAGCACACCGGCCTGAAGGTCGCGCTCCTCTACGGCGGCGTCGGCTACGGCGAGCAATCGAAGGCGCTGCAGGCGGGCGCGGACATCGTGGTGGCCACTCCCGGACGCCTCGTGGACCATTTCTTCCGTGCCACCATGCGCTTCGGCGAGGTGAAGATCCTGATCCTCGACGAAGTGGACCGCATGCTCGACATGGGTTTCCTGCCGCAGGTGCGCAAGATCGTGAATCTCTGCCCGTGGGAAGGCCGTCAGACGCTTTTCTTCTCGGCGACGATGCCGCCGGCGATCCAGACCTTCGCCCAGTGGTGTCTCACCGATCCGGTGAGCGTGGAAATCGCCCGCCGCGCCGTCGCCACCACGGTGACGCATGCCTTCTATCCTGTCTCGATGGACCAGCGCGACGAACTGCTGCTAGCCCTGCTGGACCAGACCGAGTATCACTCGGTGATGATCTTCACCCGCACTCGCAAGGAGGCGGACCAAGTCTGCGCCCTGATCAAGCGGGAAGGTCAGGAGAAAGTGGCGGCCATGCACTCCGATATCAATCAGGTGGACCGCATGAAAGCGCTGGCCGGCTTCAAGAGCGGTGACTACGAGGTGCTCGTGGCGACCGACGTTGCCGCCCGCGGGATCGACATCTCGGGCGTCTCCCACGTGATCAACTATCGCGTCCCGGAGAATGCCGAGGATTACGTGCACCGGATCGGCCGTACTGGCCGGGCCGAAGCGGAAGGCGATGCCTTCACGCTGCTGACCGCGGACGAACTGGAGTATGCGAAGTCCGTCGAGATCTTCATCGACCAGAAGATCCCGCGCCGCAAGCTGGAGGGCTTCCCCTACATCTATACGGCCCTTCTCGACGACTCCCCGTCCAAGCCGATCCGCAAGAAGCCGATGGGCGGGAAGAAAAAGCGGCGTTGATTCCCGGGCCCGGTCAGGCCAAATTGCTTCATGGCTATTGCAGTCGATCTCGGGAAGATGAGCGTCGCGGATAAGCTGCAGCTCATGGAAGATCTCTGGCAGGACCTCGCTTCCGAACCGGATGAGATCGTTTCACCTGCTTGGCACGGAGAGGTGCTTGCCGAAAGAGAGCGTTTGACTGCATCCGGCGAAGAGAAGTTCATCGATTGGGAAGTTGCGAAGAAGCAGCTTCGCGAAGATCTGCCGTGAGGATCGCCATTCAGCCCTCCGCGGTCCGCGACTTGCGGGAAGGTTTTCGCTTCTATGAAGGGAAGGAGGCGGGACTTGGCTCCTATTTCCTGGATTCGCTTTCCACGGACATCGAATCGCTGCGCCTCCGCCGTGATCCCAAATGGATCGCCCGAAAACTCAACGGATTGGCCTAGCCCAAGCAAAAACATGCGCGTCCTCTCCATCGACCCTGCGATCCGGAACACCGGCTATGCCGTGGTGGAAGGCGATGGCCGGAACGCCAAGGCTCTCGCCTACGAGGTGATCACGGTCCCGGACCGCCTGCCTCAATCCGCCGCCTTGGCCGCGGTGCGCAGCCATCTGCGGAACGTGATCGAAAAGCACCAGCCGGACGAGGTGGCCGTGGAAGGAATCATCTACGTGCAATCGCACCGCACCGCGATCTCGATGGGTGCGGCGCGAGCGGCGGCATTGATCGCGGCGGCGGATGCGGGGCTCAACGTTTACGAGTATGCCCCGCGGAAGATCAAGATGGCCGTGGTCGGAAAAGGCACGGCGGACAAACAGCAGGTCGCCTTCATGGTCCGTGCGCTGTTAGGCCTCGCGGAGACGCCTCCCCATGACGCCGCGGACGCGCTGGCCATCGGGCTTGCGCACTTGCAGGCGTCCGATCCCCTCAAGGCGAAGATGCTCGAACGACGGCAGGTATGAGGACGATATCACTCGGCACCGGAGTCACCTACGAAGACGGCCTCAAGCAACAGGATGTCGCCGTGGATGCCCTGCTCGGCGGCACCGGCGGAGAAACCCTGTTCCTGCTGGAGCACGCGCCCGTTTACACCATCGGGCGGCTGCGGGACCAATCGTCCTTGCGGGATCCCTCCCTGCTTCCCGCGCCGGTCTTCGAAACCAACCGCGGCGGCCAGGCCACCTATCACGGTCCCGGCCAATTGGTCGGCTACCCGATCCTCGATCTCCGCGAGCGGAACCGCGACCTCCACGCGCACCTGCGCAACATCGAGGAAGCGCTCATCCTGACCTGCCGTGATTTCGGGATCCCGGCCACGCGCCGCGAGGGACTGACGGGAGTCTGGGTGGAAAACCGGAAGCTCGCCTCCATTGGCGTCGGCGTGCGGAAATGGATCTCCATGCACGGCTTCGCGATCAACATCACCCCGGAATGCCTGCTACCCTTCTTCGCGATCACGCCCTGCGGGATCGACGGCGTGGTCATGAGCTGTGTGGGGCAGGAAGCGAAACGCGCGGTTTCGGTGGAAGAGTTCGCTGCTGCATTCCAGCCGCATTTCGAACGGATCTTCGGCTCCTTGCCTTAAACCGCCTTGGCCGCGGCGACGCGGACGGCCACGCAATCGGCGTCCGGGAGGATGAATTTCTCGACCACCACCTCCACTGCC
>CBFGPU010000347.1:0-4245 GCA_965650715.1 uncultured Haloferula sp.
CGAGGTAGAGCCGTTGTTTCGTCACCGCCGGGGCTTTGTCATACTGCTGCAGGAGCTGCTGGAAGCGGGTGACGTCGCCTTGTGCCTCGTTGATGCGCCGCACTGCGAAACCTTCCGCCCCAGAGATGCGTTGGTCGGCGAGACCCTTGGCTTTCGGGATGACCCGGTTGTACTCGCCTTTCGCCTCGTTGATCATTTGCTCGCGCTCCTGCTGGGCGCGGTTCACTTCATCGAACGAATGCCGCACGGGGCCGGGGGGATTGACGTTTTTCAATTGGATCTGTTCGACCCGGAGCCCCATATCGATGTGTTCCACCAGCTTCTGCAACCTGACCAGCGCCTCGGCTTCGATCTCGGTGCGCCCGATGGTGAGCACTTCATCGACCGTGCGGTCGCCTACGACTTCCCGCATCACGCTTTCGGTGAGATCGCGCAAGGTCGGCCCGGGGTTTTTGACGTGGAAGAGATACCGCTGGGGCGACGAAATGCCGTACTGGACGATCCACTCCACTTGGGCGGCATTGAGATCGCCGGTCACCATGTCGCGCTCCAGCTCGGCGTTCTCGCTTGTTTGGTCGGGATTCGTTGCTCCGGAGGTACTGAAGCCGAACTCCAGTTTCAACTGCCGGCGGATCGGCACGATGGTCGCGGTATCGACGCCGAAGGGGATCTTGAAGTGCAGCCCGGGTTCCGCCACGTGCGTGAACTTCCCGAAGCGCTGCACCACCGCCACCGCTTCCGGGCTAACGGTATAGAAGGAGGAAAAGATTCCGGCCAGCAGCAGGATCACCAGCGGAATCGCCACGGCGATCCTGACGAGAAAACCGGTGCGCGGCTTTTGGAAGCGGATGGACGGGAGAGAGGGCGGTCCTGGCATGGGATGATGAGCCTCCATTGGAGGCCCGCCGGAGTCTTTACACCGGCACCGGGATTTCCGCGAGGATATCCGTAACAACCTGCCGCCCGGTCACTCCCGAAAGTTTCGCCTCCGGCGCGATCACCATGCGGTGGGCGATGACATCGGCGGCGACGGTCTGAATCGTTTCGGGGACGACGAAGTCGCGTTCCTCGAAGAGGGAGAGGGCCTGGGCCATCTTCATCAGGGCGATCGAGGCGCGCGGGCTTGCGGCGAGCTGGATGTCGTCGCGACCGCGGGTGGCGGAAACGATATCGACGATGTAGCCCCGCAATTCGTCGCTGATCCGCACGCGGCGGGTGGCTTCGAGCAAGCCGACCAGATCGTCGCGGCTCACCACCGGCTCGAGGAGATCCACCGGGTGGCGCTCGATCTGGTCGGAGAGGATCGCGCGTTCTTCCTCCGGCGTCACGTAGCCGAGGCGGCTCTGGATCATGAAGCGGTCCATCTGGGCCTCGGGCAGCGGGTAGGTACCACGGAATTCGACCGGGTTCTGCGTCGCGATCACGAAGAAAAGGCCGTCGAGATCGTGGCGTTCGCCGTCGATGGTGGCCTGGCGCTCGGCCATGGCTTCGAGCAGTGCGGACTGGGTGCGCGGCGAGGCGCGGTTGATCTCGTCCGCCAGCAGGATGTCCGCGAACACCGGCCCGGGACGGAAGCGGAATTCCTGCGTGCGCGGATCGAAGATCGAGACGCCGAGGATATCGCCTGGCAAGAGGTCCGGCGTGAACTGGACGCGCTTGAACCCCGCGCCATCGACGGCCTTCGCGATCGCTTTCGCCAGCGTGGTCTTGCCGGTGCCCGGCACGTCCTCGACCAGCGCGTGGCCTCCGCCGGCGAGGCAGGCGAGGATGTTCCGTAGGGAGGCATCCTGTCCCCGCACCACGGTGCGGACGGCATTTTCCAGGCGGCGGGCGGTTTGTCGGGCGGAATTGAGATCGCTCATTCGGTGGGTTTCTTGCGCTCGCGGTCGGCGGCGGAAATGGTACGATGTTTTTCGTAGATGGATTGCAGCTCGGCGCGCGCGTCCTCCGGCAGCCGGGTGGCGACGCGGTCCATCACCGCACGGTTCAGCAGTTCGCGGCGGCTCCGGCCTTCCCGCGGGGCCGGCGGGTCGAAGAGATTGATCTCCGGGAGGATCCGGGGACCCTTCGGACTGCTGACCACGATTACCAGCGGATAGGTATCCACGGAGTCCTCGCCATCGCGCGAGGGGATGCGGAGGCTGGCTGCGGCCCAGCGTCCCGAGCGATGGATGCCGAGGATTTCCCCGGCCTCGCGCCCGGTGAAGTCGTCGCTGCAGGCGCGCAGCATGTCGGCGGGGCCCCTGTCGTCGTCGAGGCAGGCGGCGAGGGCGAGGAAGGCGAGCACATCCCCGCCGGCCACGGCCCTCCGCGACTCTTCCACGACCCGGCGGGCCTCGGCTTCGGAGGGAGCGGAGTCCGCGGCTACGCCGCCGACGCGGTCGATCAGTCCGGTCCACCACTCCGCATCGCGGGCGGCCAACGCCGGTTCGAGCTGTTTTGAGACCGCCGCCTCGTCGGTGGTATAGGGAAGTGCGGATTCGCCGGAGAACCCCGGATTCGCCAGCCAACCTTCCGCAGTCCGCTTGAAAAAGAGGGACTCGATCGAGGGGCTCCCGGAATCGCGGCCGGAGAACATCTGGACCAGTGCCCAGGCGTCGTCGCCTGCCTCGTGTACCTCCAGAAGAACGGGCGACGATTCGGCGAAGGGGAGATGGATCCTTTGCCACAGATGCGCCGCGCGGCTCATCGCGCTCAGTGCGGTGGCGGGCGGCGCAGTGCTCAGGTCCATGCGGGCGAAAAGGGGAGCCAAGGACGGAGCCCGAAGGGCGGCCAGGAGTTGTTCTGCTGCTTCCCGTGCCGTCTTCGTGCGAACGGTGCCGAGCGACTCGGCGAGTTTCGGCGGGAATTTCTCCACGAACTCCGCATCGATCCGGTCGTCTTCCGCTTCCTGTCCCGGAGAGATTCGGCGCGTCTCGGGCGCCATCAGGTCGTGGGTCAGCCGGATGCGCCAAGTGCCCGACTTCGAGCGCACGAAGGGCAGATCGATGGCGCGGGCGCGTGGCGTGAGACGGAAGTTCGCCGCCGGGTCCAGCGCGACGATGGTTACCAGCGGCTCGTCGTTTCCGGTCTCCGCGGCGACGATGGCACGCACGGCTTCCGGAGCACCGAGCAGACGCCACTCGGGGTGGGTCAGCTCCTTCTTCCGGAGGAGCCGGGAGGTCACCTTGTAGATGTCGTCCCAATCGGCAGGGCGGGGATCTTCGAGGCCACCCAAGAGGGAAAGCACGGCCGGAAGGTCGCGGGCCTGCACGGCCGCGATGAAATCGGCCGCCAGTTTTTCCGGTGCCGCCTCATGCAGTTCGTCGGGAGATTTGAACTTCAGCATCTCCTCGTTGAGCAGTGCGAAGGCGTCGTTCTTCAAACGCACGAGCTGTTCGGTGCGGGCGAGTAGCATCCAGTTCTCGAGGTCACGGGCTCGCTGGAGGAATCCGGGCCGGAAGCTCAGTCCGGTGGCGTCGAAGGAAGACGGCAGTGGAGCGGGCAGCCACTTGTCTGCGCTCTTCACCAGACCCACCGCATGGATCTGCACCGTGGTCGCATCGAAGTCGGTGATCTGCGATACCAGCACGGCTGCAAGATCCCCATCCTGCTTGTCCGCCACGACTTTCAGGTCCTCGGGCCGCAGGCTCTTGCGGAGCTGGCCGAGGCGCGAGCGGATGCTTTGGATATCTTCCTCGCTTGCCTCGGGCGAGAGCGCCGAGTGCTCTGCCGGTTTCTCCTCGGCCTTGCCCTCCGCGACCTCGCGCAGCCACAGCACCGCCGCTTCCGACGGACTCTGGGCTGCCGGAGCGATGCCGCCCGTCGCGAGCAGCAGGGCGATGACCGCGGGAGATTTCATGGGCTACAGGCTCTGGTGGAAGCGGTCGGATGCCGCCAGCGACAGCACGAAGCCGCTCAGAAGATCGATGGTCCGGGCGATATCGTCCAGATGCGCCGTTTCCACCACCGAGTGCATGCAGCGCAGCGGCAGCGAAACGAGGGCGCTCGGCACGCCTTCGCGCTGATGGAAAATCTTGTCGGTATCGGTGCCGGTGAAGCGGCTGCTGGCTTCGTGCTGGACCGGGATCTTTCCCTTGGTGGCGGTGTCGATCAGGCGCTTCACGACCATCGGGTGATTCGCGGTGCCGTGGCTGATGGTCGGGCCGCCGCCGAGTTTCACGCTGCCGAACTTGGAATTGTCGATGCCCGGCGTGTCCGTGGCGTGGGTAACGTCCAGGCAGATGCAGACGTCCGGATTGAGGC
>CBFGPU010000348.1:0-4241 GCA_965650715.1 uncultured Haloferula sp.
GCCGAGCATCTGGCGGAACGTGACCTTGATGCCGAAGCGCGATTGGACGGCCTGGCTGGCCTGGGTGAGGAAGAGGGAATCGAAGCCAAGCTCGGTGAAGGTTGCGGCATCGTCTTCCACGGCAACGCCGGAGAGATCGAGGACGATGGCGCGGAGCTTTGCGCTGAGATCGGGAATGCGGTCGGCGGGGGCGGACATGACGAGGGGGGTAGGGGCGGGAGGAGCGAGCGGGGCGGCGAGGGTCGCGGCCGGGGCGGGAGCGTGAATTTCGGCTTCGCTGGACTTGTCGATCCAGTAGCTCTGGCGCTCGAAGGGATAGGTCGGGAGATGGACGCGGGCGCGCTCCTGGCCGGCAAAAAAGGCGGTCCAATCGAGCGAGGCACCGGCTTTCCAAAGTTCGCCCGCGGCGTTGAGCAGGTCCGCGAGGTCGTTCGAGGAGGAGGGCAGGGTGGAGATCACCGTGCTGTTCTTGCGATCCGGATGTTGGCGGGCGAAAGGCGCGAGGGCCTGTCCGGGGCCGACCTCTAACAAAAGGAGTCCCTCTTCCGCGAAGGCGGTGGCGAGGGCATCGGTGAAGCGCACCTCGTGGCGCAACTGCCGCGCCCAGTAGCCGGGATCCGCCAGCATGGCCGCGTCCATCGCATTGCCCGTGCAGGTGGAGATCCACGGGATCGCCGGGGCGTTGGCCCGCACCTTCTCCACCTCGGCGGTGAAGGGCTCGACGATCGGCTCCATCATCGCCGAGTGGAAGGCGTGCGAGGTCTTGAGCGCGCGGCAGGCGATCTTCTTCTCTTCAAGCTCGCGCTGGTAAGCGGCCACCGCTTCGTGTGGGCCGGAGACGGTGCAGAGCTTCGGGCTGTTGATCGCCGCGAGATGGATGCCTTCCGGGAGATGCAGTTCATCCGCCGCCTGGCGCACGGCCAGCATCGCGCCGGAGGGCAGGTCCTGCATGAAGCGGGCTCGCGTGGCGAGCAGGCCGAGAGCGTCTGTTAGAGTGAAGGTCCCGGCGAGAACCGCGGCGACGTATTCGCCGATGCTGTGTCCGATGAGTAGCGAGGGCGTGATCCCCCAGGAAATCCAGAGCTTCGCCAGCGCATACTCGGTGACGAAGATGCACGGCTGCGTGAGCCAGGTCTGGTGGATGCGTTGCTCCGCCTCCGCGCGGTCGGCATCGGAAGGATAGAGCGTCTCGCGGATGTCCAGGTCGAGATGGCGCTGGAGAACGGTGGCGCATTCGTCGACGGCATCGCGGAACGCGGGCTCGGCGAGGAGTTCGCGGCCCATGTCGAGATATTGCGAGCCTTGGCCCGGGAAAAGGAAGGCGATCTTGGCGGCCTTCGGAGCGGCGGCGGACTTGGCGGGTTCGCGGAGCTTTGCGATGGCTTCTTCCACGCTCGCGGCCACGACATGGCGGCGGAAGGGAAAGGCGCGGCGGCCGGTGGCGAGGGTGTAGGAAATGTCGGCAAGGGGCCCCTCTGCAGGGAGGGCTCCGGCGAGATTCACCGCCATCGCCTCAAGCGCCGTCGCCGTCTTCGCCGAAAGAACAAAGAGCTGCTGTGCCCGGCCCGCACTCGTGGGAAGGATCTCCGGTGCCTCCTCCATCACCACATGCGCATTCGTCCCGCCCACACCAAACGCACTCACGCCGGCGATGCGGGGCGAGCCGTTGCGCTCCCAAGCCATCTCCTTCGAGACCGGCACGAGAGGGCTGTTAGAGAAATCGATCCGCGGATTCGGTGCGGTGAAGTGCAGCAGCGCCGGGATCTTCCCGTGACGGAGTTGCTGGATCGTCTTGATCAAACCCGTCACCCCCGCCGCCACGTCCAGATGCCCGATATGCGTCTTGCCGGTGCCCAGCGCGCAGAAGCCGTTGCCGGTCGCACCGCCTTCACGAAACGCCTTGGTCAAGGCCGCCACCTCGATCGGGTCGCCCAGCGGCGTACCGGTGCCGTGCGCTTCGATGTAGGAAACATCCTGCGGGCTGACTCCCGCCGCGGCTTGCGCCAGCGCGATGACATCCGCCTGGGCATTCAATCCCGGCGCGGCAAAGCCGATCTTGTCCGAGCCGTCGTTGTTCACGGCCCAGCCCTTGATCACGGCAAGGATCGGATCGCGATCCGCGACCGCCTCGCTCAGGCGCTTGAGCAGCACCACACCGCAGCCGTGACCGAAGACAGTGCCATTCGCTCCTTCATCGAAGGCCCGCACGGTGCCATCCCCGGAGACCATGCCTTCCTCGGTGTAGAGATACTCCCGCTGTTGCGGGAAGCTGATCGAGACGCCCCCGGCCAGCGCCATGTCGCACTGGTAGGTGAGCAGCGAGGTCGCGGCCTGGCAGATCGCGACCAGCGAGGTCGAGCAGGCCGTCTGGATGGTCATGCTCGGGCCGCGCAGGTTGAGCTTGTAGGAGACGCGGACGGGCAGGAAGTCCTTGTCGTTGCCGAGCATCGTCTGGTACTCGGCCACCTGGTAGTTCTTCGCCAGTTCGCGGGCCTTGCCCAGATTGTGCAGGAGGTAGGTGTTCAGGCTGACCCCGGCGTACACGCCGATCATGCCCGGATAGGCATGGGGATCGTAGCCGCCGTGCTCGATCGCTTCCCAGGCGCATTCGAGGAAGACCCGGTGCTGGGGATCCATCAGCTCGGCTTCCTTGGGGTAGATGCCGAAGAAGGAGGCGTCGAACAGGTCCGGCTTGTCGAACATGCTACGAGCTCCGACGTACTTCGTGCCGTCGCTCTCCACGCGGCTCTCGAAGCGCGTGATGCAGTCCTTGCCCGCGATCAGGTTCTGCCAGAATTCATCCGGATTGGCAGCGCCGGGAAAGCGTCCGGACATGCCGATCACGGCGATGGCCTCGGGGGCGGAAGGTTCTTCGTTCATCGGGGGGTGGGGCGTCGGAAGCGTGCGATGCCGGCCTGCTGGAGGCGGGCTCGTTCCCGGGCGGCGGAGCTGGTGGCTACCGCTTGCGGGGAGAGGAAGTCGGCGAGCGACTTCGCGCTGGGCCGGGCGAAGAGATCGGTGATCGCGAGATCCTTGCCGCTCATCTCGCGCAGGCGGACATGGACCACGGCGAGGTGAATGGATGTGCCGCCGAGGTCGAAGAAGTTCGCTTCCGGGTCGGAGACCGGCTGCCCGAGGATCTCGCTCCACAGGGAGAGGATGCGCGCCTCCATGGTGTTCCCATGCGTCCTTTGAGTTCCATGGGATCTATTTTCCAGGGTGAGAGCCAAGCGGTCCACCTTTCCGTTCGGCGTGAGCGGGAAGCTCTCGCGATAGACGAACTCCCCGGGCACCATGTAGCCCGGAAGCTTCGCCGCGAGGTGGGCCTTCAGGTCTGCTTGAGACCCTTGGACATGGGCGACCAGGCGCCCGTCCTTCGCGATCACCACCGCTTCGCGGACCGCGTCGTGCGTGCCCAGCGCCCGTTCGATCTCGCCGAGCTCGATCCGGAAGCCGTTCACCTTCACCTGGTGGTCGGCCCGGCCGCGGAATTCGAGGGTGCCGCAGGGCAGCCTGCGGGCGAGGTCGCCGGTGCGGTAGATGCCGCCCGCCAAGGCGAAAGCGCGCGCGGTGCGTTCCGGATCGTTCAGATAGCCTCCGCCAAGCCCGGCACCGCTGATGCAGAGTTCGCCGAGTTCACCCTCGGGAAGGATCGCGAGATCCTCGTCGCGGATGCTGACCGTGACATTCGGGATTTCCCGGCCGAGCGGGACGAAGCCGAAGTCATTGAGATTCCCGCGGTGCAGGCGATGGAAGGCGCAGATGTCCGTGCACTCGGTCGGGCCGTAAGTGTTCACCACCTCGGCGGTCCCGCACTCCAGCCAGGCGCGGAGCCGGGGGATCGCGATCGGTTCGCCGCCGAGCACCGCGAAGCGCAGCGAAGCGAGCGCCGGCGCATCGGCGTCCACCAAGGGATAAAAGGCGCTCGGAGTGCAGTTCACCAGCGTGATGCCGTGCTCGCGGATCAAGCCGGTGATGCGGGAGATGTCGTAGGTCCCGCAATCGTCGAGCACCAGCGCCCCGCCCGTGAGGAGGGGCGTGAAGAAATTCTTCTGCGGCCCCGAGAGTTTTACCCCTGATCTTCGCCCAATTGTCGGCGAAGCGCCTGAGCTCAAGAACTACTTTGTCGCCGCGGGTCTCAACTCCATCGGTATTCTCACCGGCGGCGGAATGGGAAGACTCGTCGCAGGCTGGATCATCAATGGAACGCCTGACATGGACGTAACCGGAATGAATGTCGA